>CAZQYE010000081.1:0-8747 GCA_964597375.1 uncultured Myxococcales bacterium | reverse complement strand
CGCTCCTCGAGCTTGTTGTAGATGAAGGGCTTGAACAGCTCGAGGGCCATCTTCTTCGGCAGGCCGCACTGGTGGAGGCGCAGCTCCGGGCCGACCACGATCACCGACCGGCCGGAGTAGTCCACACGCTTGCCGAGGAGGTTCTGGCGGAAGCGCCCGTTCTTGCCCTTGAGCATGTCGCTCAGCGAGCGCAGCGGCCGCTTGTTCGGCCCGGTGAAGGTCTTGCCCCGGCGGCCGTTGTCGAACAGCGCGTCGACCGCCTCCTGGAGCATCCGCTTCTCGTTGCGGACGATGATGTCCGGCGCGTTCAGCTCGATGAGTCGCTTCAGGCGGTTGTTTCGGTTGATCACCCGGCGATAGAGGTCGTTGAGGTCCGAAGTCGCGAACCGCCCGCCGTCGAGCGGGACCAGCGGTCGCAGATCCGGCGGAATGACCGGAATGACCTGCAACAGCATCCACTCCGGTCGCGCACCCGAGCGCTGAAACGCCTGGACGACCTTGAGGCGCTTGGTGAGTTTCTTGCGCTTGGCCTCACTGTTGGTATCGGCCAGCTCGATCCGGAGTTCCTCGGCCAGGTCGTCGATGTCCATGGCTTCGAGGATCTTGCGCACCGCCTCGGCACCCATGCCGGCCTCGAACGAGCCCGGTCCAAACTCCTGCACCTTGGCCCGATACTCGTGCTCGGACAGCAGCGCGTTCTCCTCGAGGTCGGTCTCACCCGGATCGATGACGATGTAACTCTCGTAATAGAGAACCTTTTCCAGCTCCTTGAGAGTCAGGTCGAGCAGCGTTCCGATGCGGCTCGGAAGGCTCTTGGTGAACCAAATGTGCGCGATCGGTGTGGCGAGCTCGATGTGCCCCATGCGCTCGCGCCGGACTTTCGACTGGATGACCTCCACGCCGCACTTTTCGCACACCACACCCCGGTGCCGCATGCGCTTGTATTTTCCGCAGTTGCACTCGTAGTCCTTGGTCGGACCGAAGATCTTCGCGCAGAACAGGCCGTCGCGTTCGGGCTTGAACGTCCGGTAGTTGATCGTCTCCGGCTTCTTGACCTCCCCGTGAGACCAGGAGCGGATCGTCTCCGGCGACGCAATCCCGATGCGAATCGCGCTGAAGCTACGAGGGTCCTTCGGCTTGTCGAACAATTGGGTGAGCAGATCTTCCATTACGCCGCCTCCTCGCTTGCTTCGACCAGATGGACGTCGAGGGCCAGGGATTGCAGTTCCTTGACCATGACGTTGAACGATTCTGGGAGACCGGGCTCGAGCTGGTGCTCGTTCTTCACGATCGCCTCGTACATGCGTGTTCGTCCCGCAACGTCATCCGACTTGACCGTCAGCATCTCTTGCAGCGTGTACGCCGCTCCATAGGCCTCGAGAGCCCAGACCTCCATCTCTCCGAGCCTCTGGCCTCCGAACTGCGCTTTGCCGCCGAGCGGCTGCTGGGTGACGAGCGAGTACGGGCCCGTCGAGCGAGCATGGATCTTGTCGTCGACGAGGTGGTGCAGCTTGAGCATGTACATGCTTCCCACGGTCACCGGCATGTCGAACGCGTTGCCGGTCTTGCCGTCGCGCAGCGTCGTCTGCCCGGTCGCCGACAATCCGGCGAGGCCCAGAAGCGAGAAAATCTCGTCCTCCTTGGCCCCGTCGAACACCGGCGTCGCGACGTGGATCCCCCGCGCCGCCTTTCTCGCAAGCTTCAGCACATCGTCGGGCCGCAGGCCGTCGACGAACGATTCCACGCCGCCGCCGCCGTAGGCTTCTTTCAAGCGAGCGCGCGCTCCCTCGACGTCGCCGCGTTCGGCGAGTTCGCCGAGCTGCTCTCCGAGCCGGCGCGCGGCCCATCCGAGATGGGTCTCGAGAATCTGGCCGACGTTCATCCGCGACGGCACGCCGAGAGGATTCAGACAGATGTCGATCGGGGTACCGTCTTCCATGAACGGCATGTCCTCGACCGGCACGATCTTGGACACGACCCCCTTGTTGCCGTGTCTGCCCGCCATCTTGTCACCGACCTGCAGGCGCCGCTTGATGGCAACGAACACCTTGACCATCTTGATCACGCCCGGAGCGAGTTCGTCCCCGGCTGCCAGGCGCTCGATCTTGGCGTCGAACTGAGCATTGATCGCGTTGCTACGGGCGTTCATCGCATCGACGATGCGCACGAGCTCGTCTTCGGCGGCCGCGTCGCCGACCTTGATCTCCGCCCAGTAGCTAGACGGAATCTCGGCCAGTTTCTCCTCGGTCAGCACCTCACCCTTGGCGATCAAGACCCGCCGGGCATCGTCCGTGAGCCGCGTGGCCGCTTCTTTGCCCGACACCAGAGCGACGATCTGAGCTAGGGCGCTCCTGCGGATGATCCGCAGCTCGTCGTCCCGGTCCTTCTCGAGCCGCCGCCGCTCTTCCTCTTCGATGCGCTGGGCGCGCTCGTCCTTGTCCATCCCCTTGCGGGCGAACACGCGCGCATCGATGACCGTGCCTTCGGCTCCCGGAGGCATACGGAGCGACGTATCGCGAACCTCACCGGCCTTCTCGCCGAAGATGGCCCGCAACAGCTTCTCCTCGGGGGAAAGCTGCGTCTCCCCTTTCGGCGTGATCTTGCCGACCAGGATCGATCCCGGCCCGACCTCGGCGCCGATCCGGATGATCCCGCTCTCGTCGAGGTCCTTGAGCGCCTCTTCACCGACGTTCGGAATGTCGCGTGTGATTTCTTCCGGGCCGAGCTTCGTGTCGCGTGCGACGCACTCGAACTCTTCGATGTGGACGGAGGTAAAGTAGTCCTCCTTCACCAGGCGCTCGGAAACCAGGATCGAATCCTCGAAGTTGTAACCGTTCCACGGCATGAACGCGACGAGAACGTTGCGCCCGAGCGCGAGCTCGCCCATTTCGGTCGAAGGCCCGTCGGCGATCACGTCGCCCTTGTTGACGCGCTCTCCGACCACCACGATCGGCTTCTGGTTGATGCAGGTGTTCTGGTTCGACCGCTGGTACTTGGTCAGGTTGTAGATGTCGACGCCCGGATCCCGCGGTCCCGACGGGCGGTCCGCCTTGACCACGATCCGCTGCGAATCGACGCTCTCGACCGTTCCCGGGCGCCTAGCGACGACCGTTACCCCGGAGTCGCGTGCCACCGTCGCCTCGAGACCGGTGCCGACCAGCGGCGCCTCGGTGCGAAGCAGCGGCACCGCCTGCCGCTGCATGTTCGATCCCATCAGCGCGCGGTTGGCGTCGTCGTGCTCGAGGAACGGAATCAGGCCCGCGGCGACGCTGACGAGCTGATTCGGCGAGACGTCCATGAGCGTCACCTGGTCCGGCGGCACCATGGTCGAATCCATCGTCTGCTCGCCCTGCGGAGAGATCCCCTTCTTACGAGCCGCGACGAGATCGTTCGTGAAGCGGCCGTCGGCGTCGATCGGCGCGTTCGCCTGCGCAATCGTATGGGCCTCTTCTTCGAGCGCCGTCAGATAGACGATCTCGTCGGTCACGACACCGTCCTTCACCTTCCGGTACGGCGTTTCGACGAAGCCGAATTCGTTGATGCGCGCGTACGTGCTCAAACTCGAGATCAGGCCGATGTTCGGCCCCTCGGGCGTCTCGATCGGGCACACCCGCCCGTAATGGGTCGGGTGCACGTCGCGCACGTCGAAGCCCGCCCGCTCACGGGTCAGGCCGCCGGGACCAAGGGCCGACAGACGCCGCTTGTGCGTCACCTCGGACAGCGGGTTGGTCTGGTCCATGAACTGACTGAGCTGGCTCGAGCCGAAGAACTCCTTGATCACCGCCGATACCGGCTTGTAGTTGATCAGCTCCTGCGGCATCAGCGTCTCGAGATCCTGCAGGCTCATGCGCTCGCGAATGGCACGTTCCATGCGCAGCAGGCCCACCCGGTACTGATTCTCGACCAGCTCGCCCACGGTGCGCACCCGGCGGTTTCCGAGATGGTCGATGTCGTCGATCGATCCGTTGCCGTTCTTGAGCAAGATCAGGTACTCGACGACCGCGAGGATGTCCTCACGGCGCAGCGTTCCCTGTTCGAGCGGAACGTCGAGCCCGAGCTTGTGGTTCAGTTTGAGCCGGCCGACCGGAGACAGGTCGTATTTGTCCGGATTGAAAAACAGGTCGTTGAAGAACTGGGTCGCCGTCTCGAGCGTCGGCGGATCGCCGGGACGCAGCCGCCGGTAGATGTCGATGATCGCATCTTCGGGACTCTCGATCTTGTCGAGCGCCAGCGTGTTACGCAGCGAGGGGCCGCGGTTGAGCTCGTCGATGTAGAGTAGGTCGAGCTCCTTGATTCCTTTCTCTCGAATGACGTCGAACTGCTCGGCGGTAATCGTCTGATTGCACTCGACGATCACTTCGCCGGTGGACGGATCGACGATATCGTGCGCCGCGATGCCGCCGATCACCTCGTCGAGGGCGATCGGAATATCGGTGACGCCGGCTTCCTCGAGCCGCCGCAGACCGCCCCTGGCGATCTTCCGCCCCTCTTTGATCAGGACTTCGCCGCTCTGCGGATCGCGGATTTCACGCGACGCAATACGCCCTTCGAGGGTGGCCCGGTTGAACTTCTTGTAGGCCTTGCGCCCCTCGAACCAGACGTGGTCGCTGTGATAGAAGTAGTTGAGCAGGTCCTCGGTGCTCATCCCGAGCGCGCGCAACAACACCGTCGCCGGGAACTTCCGGCGCCGGTCGATGCGGACGTAGAGGATGTCCTTGGCGTCGAACTCGAAGTCGAGCCACGAGCCGCGATACGGGATGACCCGAGCACTGAACAGCAGCCTGCCGCCCGCCGACGTCCGCCCCTTGTCGTGATCGAAGAACACGCCCGGCGATCGGTGGAGCTGAGACACGATCACGCGCTCGGTGCCGTTCACCATGAACGTACCGTGATCGGTCATCATCGGGATCTCACCGAAGTAGACTTCCTGCTCCTTGATGTCCTTGAGCGTGCGCTGCTGCGACTCCGGATCGACGTCGTACGTGACGAGCTGCACGGTCACCTTGAGCGGCGCGGAATACGTCATGCCGCGCTGGTGGCACTCCTCGACGTCGTACTTCGGCTCGCCGATCACGTAGCCGACGAATTCGAGCTCCGCGGTGCCGCTGAAGTCTTTGATCGGGAATACCGACTTGAAGACCCCTTGCAGACCGGTGTCGGTACGCTCCTCGGGCGGCACCTCCGCCTGCAGGAACGCCTCGTAGGACCGCCGCTGGATCTCGATCAGGTTGGGCACGTCGAGCACCCGCCTGATCTTTCCGAAATTCCGCCTGAGCCTGAAGTTCTCCGTAACGATCGACGCCATCCTTACTCCTGCCGTCCGGGCGTGGTGTATAGGTCGTTCAGCGTGGTCAACGGGACCCGCTTACTTCACCTCGACGCTGCCGCCGACCTCTTCGATCTTGGCCTTGGCCGCCTCGGCTTCTTCCTTACTCACGCCTTCTTTGACGGGCTTGGGAGCGCCCTCGACGAGATCCTTCGCCTCCTTGAGGCCGAGTCCCGTCAGTTCGCGCACGACCTTGATCACCTTGATCTTCTGGTCGCCCGCCGACGTCAGCACGACGTCGAACTCATCCTTGGCCGCCTCGGCCTCGGCGCCGCCGGCCGCCGCCGCTCCACCAGCCGCGACCGCCACGGGAGCCGCCGCACTCACGCCCCATTTCTCCTCGAGCTCCTTGACGAGCTCGGCGATCTCGAGGACCGTCGCCGACGAGAGCTTGTCGATGATGTCCTGTCTTTCTTCTGCACTGAGAGCCATTGCTTCCTCCTGTCACTCGGGCGGTTGCTTCACACGAGCCGCCCTGAAATTCGATTGCCCGTTTCCGGATCTCCTCAGCCCTGTTCCTCGAGCTGCCGTTGCCGCGCACCAAGCACCTGCGCCATCTGCTGCGCCGGTGCAGCCAGGACGCGCACCAACATCGACGCGGGCGTGGTGAGCAGCGCCAGCAGTTTGGCACGCAACTCGTCTCGGCTCGGCATCGCCGCCAGTTGCGTCACCTGCGCCGGGCTCAGCGCCTGTCCGTCGAACACCGCTCCCTTGATCTCGAGCGCTTCGTGCTCCTTGGCGAACCCGGCCACCGCCTTGGCGACGGCCACCACGTCCGAAAATCCGAATGCGAGCCCAGTGGGACCAACCAACAACGGACCGATCTCCGCCGCATCCGTATCGCGAACCGCCAAGCGGGCAAGTGTGTTCTTGGCTACCAGGAACTCGCCATCGGCTTCTCGGATCGCCCGGCGCAGTTCGGTGATCTCGGCCACGTTGAGCCCCCGGTAATCCGTCGCAATGGTGATCGCGGCACGCCCGAAGCGCTCGCCGATCTGCTGGACCGCCTCGACCTTTTGCGCTCGATTCATCCTTAGTCGCTCCGTTTCTCCTAATCGGTCAGGCCGCCGACTTCAGACCCGCCGGTTCGACGCGAACACCCGGCCCCATCGTCGGCGCCAGCGCCACGCTCTTGACGTACTGTCCCTTGGCGCTGGCCGGTTTCGCCTTGATCAAACTGGCAATGACGGCGCGGGCGTTCTCCGCAAGCTTTTCCGCACCGAACGACACCTTGCCGATCGGTACGTGAACGATGCCCGCTTTGTCCACGCGGTATTCGAGCTGACCCGCTTTGAGCTCGCGCACCGTGCCGGCCACGTCCTGCGTCACGGTCCCGACCTTGGGATTGGGCATCAGACCCCGCGGTCCGAGGATCTTTCCAATCTTGCCGACGGCGCCCATCATGTCGGGCGTTGCCACCGCGCGGTCGAAATCCGTGAAACCCTCGTCGCGGATGCGCGCAATCAGATCGTCGGCACCGACGAAATCGGCCCCGGCCTCCTCGGCCTCCTTGGCCTTCTCGCCTTTGGCGAACACCGCAACGCGGACTTCCTTGCCCGTACCATGCGGCAGGCTGACCGTTCCGCGTACGTTCTGGTCGGCGTGGCGCGGATCCACACCGAGGCGCACGGCCAACTCGACCGTCTCGTCGAACTTGGCTCCGGAGCCGCGGGCCACCACGGCGGCCGCCTCCTCGAGTGAGTACAATCGGCCTCGATCGATGTCGGAGGCCGCCTGCTCGTATCGCTTTCCGCGCTTGGCCATCTCAGCCCTCCACCGTGAGTCCCATGCTGCGCGCCGTGCCCTCGATGATGCGCATCGCAGCCTCGATCGAACCCGCATTTAAGTCGGGCATCTTCGTCTCGGCGATCTCGCGGATCTGGGCGCGCGTGACCTTCCCCACCTTCTCCTTGTTCGGTTCGGAGGATCCCTTCTGGACCTTCGCCGCCTTCTTGAGCAACACCGATGCCGGCGGGGTCTTGGTAACGAACGAGAAGCTGCGATCGGCGTACACGGTGATCAACACCGGGATGATCACGTCGCCCTGACCCTGGGTCTGGGCGTTGAACGCCTTGCAGAACTCCATGATGTTGACCCCGCGCTGGCCGAGAGCGGGACCGACCGGCGGGCTCGGATTGGCCTTGCCGGCGGGGATCTGCAGCTTGATTTGGTCTATGACTTTCTTTGCCATCGCTCGGCTAAACCTTCTCTACTTGGACCAGCTCCATCTCGACCGACGTCGAGCGGCCGAAAATGGAGATCGACACTTTGAGCGTCCCCTTGTCGGGACGGACCTCCTCGACCACACCGTTGAAATCGGCAAACGGACCGTCGATGACCTTGACCTGCTCGCCGACCTCGAACAGCACCCGCGCCCGCGGCTTGGTCGCCCCCTCGGCGATCTGCGTCGCGATGCGCTGGACTTCCTCCTCGGGAATCGGCGGCGGGTTCGTGCTGCCACCGACGAACCCGGTCACCTTGGGGGTGTCGTTGACGAGGTGCCACGTCTCGTCGGTGAGCTCCATCTGCACGAGGATGTAGCCCGGGAACAAGTTGCGGGTCGCCGTCCGTTTCTTCCCTTTGACGAGCTCGATCACCTGCTCGGCCGGAACCAAGATCTCGCCGAACTGATGCTCGCGCCCGGCGGCGCGAATGCGCTCGGTGAGCTGGCGCTTCACACTCGCCTCGTATCCAGAGTACGTGTGCACGACGTACCACTGCAGGTTTCCGCTCGAGCTTCCGGCGGCCTTGGCCGACCGGTCGTCGCCCCCGGAGACTTCCGCGGCTTTGTCCGGCGATGCTTCGTTTTCGACCATCTCGTTGCTCACGATGCCCGGAAGACCACGCCGAGGAGAATCGACAGGATGTAATCGACCAGGCCCAGGTAGACGGCGACGAACGCCACCACGATCAGCACGACCGCCGTGAACGCGAACGTCTCCTGGCGCGTCGGCCAATGAACCTTCTTGACCTCGTTGACGACGTCGTCGAGGAAGCTCCGGCCCTGTGCAATATACTCGGTTACGTTCGCCATCGTCTCGCTCGTGCTCTCCTGTGCTGGCGGGTCAGGCAGGATTCGAACCTGCAGCCCTCGGATTTGGAGTCCGATGCTCTACCAATTCGAGCTACTGACCCTCGCTCAGACCTTGCCCTCCTTGTGCAGCGTGTGCGCCCGGCACGCCGGACAATACTTCTTGAGCGCCAGCTTCTCGGCCGTCCGCTTCTTGTTGCGGCTGGCTCGATAGTTCTTGCGCTTGCACACGTCGCAGGCCAGGACGATCTGATCTCGCATTGCTTCGCTGCGCCTCCCGTTACTCCTTGATTGCGGTGACGACGCCGGCGCCGACCGTACGGCCGCCCTCGCGGATCGCGAACCGCAGCCCTTCGTCCATCGCAATCGGCGTGATCAGCTCCACGTCCA
>CAZQYE010000080.1:0-8805 GCA_964597375.1 uncultured Myxococcales bacterium | reverse complement strand
GCTCAGCGATCGAGCTGCTTCTCGAGATCGGTGCCGAGAATCATGAGGTAGTCGCGCAGCGCGACCACGATGCGGTACTGCATGTGCGCGTCCGCATCGCCATAGATCGGGTTGTAGTCGTCGTCCTCGTTGAACGGGAAGAAGTTCGGCATCTTCGTGCCCGGCTGCAGCCGCTGGGGATCGATCAGCCACTCGAGGATCCAGTCGGGGTCGAGGCGCTCTTTTGCCAGTGCCAGGTTCGGCGCATTGACGTCCGGTCCAAGCGGCTTGTTCGGGTCGACAACGTGGCACTTCAGGCACTGGTAGGTGGTGAACATCTGCTTGCCGAGCTTGGCGCTCGCCAGAAACTCGGGAGTGTCCGTCCGGAAGTACTTGACCGATCCGGCGCGGGCGGGCGCCGCTGCCGCCAAGATCGTCGCGGCCGCTGCGATGGCCAGGGCCCGTTTGCTGCGGAGGACGCCGTTCACCGTCGTTCTTGGTAGCAAGCAGGCAGAGGTCGAGCAAGCGCCGGCTGGGCACGAGCGGCTTGCCGGGCTTGCCGGCCGGCCATATACTTCGGCGCGCGCCCAGCGGCGCGCGCGGGGCGCTCGAGGAAGGGGCACGCAAGGTGGAACGGGTAGAGAAAAAACTTCAGGACCTCCTGTCTCAGGTCACGCACACCGTCGGCGCGGATCGTGTTGCCAACGTCTTGGGTGGTGCCATGGTCGGCGCGGCGCGGACCAAGGCCACGATCGATCGCAACATCGATGCGTTGATGGCGATGGCCAACTTGCCGACGCGGAGCGATTACCAGCGCTTGCAGACCAAGCTCGACAGCCTGCAGGGCAGCATCGTGAACCTCACGCGTGCAGTCGAACAGCTGCGCACCGTGGTGGCCGACGGCCGGGGCACGCGGGGAAAGGCAGCACGGGCCACGACCAAGAAGAAGTCGAGCCGGACCAAGACGGCGGCATCCGGGCGTACGCGATCGTCGGCGAAGAGCCGCGGCGGCAAACGCAGCTGACTCACCCGGCGGCAGGCGGGGTTCTGCTTGAACGACCCGCGGGTTCGCCGCTCGGTGGTTCTCGGCTTCGCCATTGCCGAGCCGCAGGCATCATAACGGCATGATGCCGGTGCCCTGCCGTCTCCTTAGTATCGTTCAGGAACCATCCGACCTCAGGATGCCGCTGCAGTGCGAGCCGGCGGCGGACCACCGTGACGCCCGAGCAGAGCCCTGCCGAGTTCGAGCAGGTCGCCGGTCGTGCTGACGTCGTGTTCGAGAGAGGCGACCTCGGCGATCACCGGCGGTGCATCCCGTGACTCGCGCTCGACTTGCCGGCGGAGTTCCTTGACGGCGGCTGCTTCGGCGGTGCGCAGCGAATCGAGTTCGGCTTCGATGATGCCGACGGCTTCGAGCGTTCCCGGTGGCGCACCGGCAAGACGCACCTTGCGCGCGATCGTTCGATCTTCGGCCGGCCCCGGCGTCAGCCGGTTGACGACGATGGCTCCGACCCTCAGTCCGCGCTCGGCAAGGGAAGTGCGCAAGGCCGCCGCTGCCGCAACGTCGGGCATCCGCGGCCGGACCACTTGAACGAACAAGGTGTCGGGCGCGCGCAGCATCTCGCCGACGGCGCCGGCGCGGTGGCTCAATCCTTCGAGAACGTGCTCGAAATGGGTAATGAACTCGGTCACTTGGCGGCGCAATGTGCTGCCGGTGAGCCGCTCGAGCATGGCCAAGATGGCGCCCAATCCGGCGCGTGCCACGCTCGTGCCGGCACGCGCGAGCAGAATCGCCGGATTGGCGAGCACGGCGGCCGCCCCTGTGTCGAGCAGTGCGGTCAGCCTGAGCGGAGCCGACAGGAGCTCTGCGGCGTGTGCGGCTGGCGGGGTGTCGACGAACAGCGTGTCGTAGTCCTCGTTGCCGCTCAGTTCGTAGAGGCGCTGCAGCGCCATGTACGCCTCGGCGCCGCCGAGAGAGCCCGACAAGGCGCGATAGATTGGATTCTCGAGAATGACGGCCGCCGACTCGGCGGTGGGGGCCAACCGTTCGACGAGACGGTCGAACGTACGTTCGGCGTCCAGCCGCATCGCCGTGAGTCGGCCGGGGCAATCTTCGCCGAGTTCGACCAGCCGGGGCGACTCGTCGATGGCATCGAGGCCGAGAGCATCCCCGAGCCGCGGCGCCGGATCGATCGTCAGAACCGCCGCACGATCGCCGGTGCGCGCCCGTGCTACCGCAATGGCCGCCGCGGTCGAAGTCTTGCCGACCCCGCCCTCACCGACGAAGACCACGAGACGCCTGCCGGCGATCGCTCGAGCAAGCGGAGAGCTCACGACCATCCTCCCACGAGAGCCTCGTACAGCCGCCCGCGCGTGCGCGCCTCGAGCGGCGAGGACCCGAAGAAATACGGCAGCAACAGTGGCTGGCCGGCCGGGCTCGCCACGCGCTCGGCGAGTGCCAACTGCCGCGCGCGGCGGTTCATGTAGAGCATCGCATCGCTCGAAGCATCGTGATCGCGCACCCACTTGAGCTGCTCGACGGTGAGGCGCGGAGGGTAGACACCGTTCACCACCGTGGCGGTCACCGGAACGCCCGCTTGGGCGAGCACGTCGTGCAGCTCCTCGGTCTCGCTGACGGCCAGTTCCTCGGGCGTGGTGACGACCGCCACGCGGAAGCGGGCCTCATCGGTCACGAACGATGCCGTTTCGCCGACGACGCTCGATACCGGGCCGAGCGGGACGAGGCGGCCGATCCGCTCGGGCGCGAGCAGCAAGGCCCGGCTGTGTCCCGAGGCCAGCCCGTTCACTAGAACCAGATCGACGCAGTGTGGGGTGCGCCCGCACGCGAGATCGCGGAGGTAGGACAGGTAGACGATTTCCTTGACTCCCGGCGCCGCGGCACTGACCGCCGAGAACGTCCGGCTGTCGAGCAATCTGCGGGCGACCACCGGCAGGCGCAGCAAGCGAGTCAGTAGATGTGCGAGCGCCGCCCGCTGGTCGAGGACGATGCGGCGCAGCCACGCCGACTTCGGCGGCTCGGTGTCTTCGGGCGACGGCTGCTCGTCGACGAGCTCGACCACCGCGGTGCGAACGCCGCGGCGGGCGGCCTCCCGCGCCAGCAGCGCAGTAATGAACGACTTGCCTGCACCGCCTTTGCCGGTCACATACAGCGTGCGCGTTCGACGCGATGGCGTCACTTCCGGCCACCCCCGGTGCGCGCGACCCCTCGGGTCCTCTTGCGGCCTGCGCGCTTCAGCCCGCGAGACTAGCGCGCCTTTCGTTCATCGCCAAGCGCCGAGAAGCACTTTGCCGGGTGGGCCTGCTGCGAGGCGATCCGGCGGCATCTGTGCACAGCCGATCCGTTGCAAAAAAGCGTGACGGTTTCCACAATCGGGCCGTGGCCGAACGTGCTCGACGGTTTTCATCTTCTCCCCGGCCCGCGCGTGCGGCGATCGCCGATCCGGCACGCATCCAGGATTTGTTTCTAGCCCGCCTCGAGGAGCTCGAGCGGCGAGTCGCCTCCGAGCTCGTTCGTCCGATTCCAGCACGCGGCCCGCTTGCGGCTTTGGCCGCCGATCTGGGAAAAGAGGGTCTGCGCCTGGCCAGTCATGCAGCGACGCGACTGCTCCGCCCCGACGAACTGGTGTCGGCGATCGGTCTGGCGATGGCCGCCAGGCCGTGCGACGTGTTCGGGATCGACCGGTCCGCCGTTACGGCGGTGCGAGAACTCCTTCCGCCGCTGGCGAGGCTGTGGCTCGGGATCGATCGAGCTCCGCTTCCGGCGTTGCCCGCCGGGGGCGTCCTCCTCACGTTCAACCGCAGCGCATGGCCCTTGCCCGTCGAGGCAGTGGCTCTGTGGCTGGCGATCGCCAGCCATCTCGGCGATGGCCGTCTAGTGTGCGCTCTGTGGGAGCCGTGGACACTCGAACTTCCGGTTCTCGGTACGGCTCTCGGCCGCATCGGGATCTTTGCCGCCTCGCGGGAGAACGCTCGAGTGCTGCTCGAGCGGGGCGCGGTCGTCGTCGCCTTTCCCGAAGGGCGGGCGGCGCGGGAGAAGACCTACGAGCGGCGCTATCGCTTGAGTCGCTTCGAGGACGAGTTCCTGATCGGGGCCGCGATCGATGCAGGTGCGGCGGTCGTGCCCGGCGCCGTCGTCGGCAACGAGGAGAGTTTTCCCGTCGTGGGCGGCGCCGCCGGCTGGCCGATCACCCCGACGTTTCCCCTGGCTGGTCCGCTTGGATTGTTGCCGCTGCCGCTCAGGTGGCGGGTCAAGGTGGGGCCGCCGGTCGAGTATCCGACCGACGGCGACTCGCGCGATCACACGACGGGAGTCGCCGATGCCGTGCGCGCGCGGACGCAAGCAATGCTAGGCGAGTTGCTCGCGGGGCGGCGACCGGCCGGCGACGGCGACTGAGCGCGGCCGCCCAGCGGGACGGGCTGGCAGACCCGGGGGCGTCCCAGTAGAGCCGTTCGGAAACGATCGAGCCTAGGAGAATCTCGATGGCGAAGTACGTACTGGCGATCGACCAAGGAACGACGGGTTCCACCGTGATGGTCTTCGACGAGCGCGGGCGCGTGCGATCGCGTGCCTACTCGGAGTTCGCGCAACACTACCCCAAGCCGGCCTGGGTAGAGCACGACGCCGAGGAAATCTGGCGCGTCACGCGCCACTTGATTGCCAAGGCCTGCCGAACCGCGCGCGTGCGCCCATCCGATCTTGCGGGGATCGGAATTACGAACCAGCGCGAGACGGTCGTCGTGTGGGACCGCGCGACCGGCCGGCCGATCCACCGCGCCATCGTGTGGCAGGACCGCCGCACGGCCGACGTTTGCGCGCGCCTTGCGGCCGAGGGCTTCGAGGAGGAGGTCCGGCGGCGCACGGGACTGGTGATCGATCCGTACTTTTCGGGCACCAAGGTCGCCTGGCTGCTCGACCACGTGCGTGGGGCGCGACGCAAGGCCGCGGCCGGGAAACTAGCGTTCGGAACGATCGACAGCTGGCTGATCTGGAAACTGACCGGCGGCCGCGTGCACGCGACCGACTACACGAACGCCTCGCGCACGCTGCTCTTCAACATTCACGAGCGCACTTGGGACCCAGTGCTTTGCGAGCGACTCGGGGTCGAGCCCGAACTGTTGCCGGAGGTGCTGCCGTCTTCCGGGGTCTTCGGCGAGACCTCGACCGACGTCCTCGGCTCGCGGCCGATCCCCATCGCCGGGGTGGCCGGCGACCAGCAGGCGGCGCTGTTCGGTCAGGCCTGCTTCCGGCCCGGCATGGTCAAGAACACCTACGGTACCGGCTGCTTCATTCTCATGTTCACGGGCAACGAGGCCGTGGAATCGAGCAACAAGCTGCTGACGACGATCGCCTGCGACGGCAAGGGCGGGCCGGCCTACGCCCTGGAAGGATCGATTTTCATCGCCGGCGCAGCCGTGCAGTGGCTGCGCGACGGACTGCGCCTGCTGGCCAAGGCTTCGGACTCGGAGAAAGCCGCGCGCCGGGTGGACTCGACGCTCGGTGCCTATCTGGTGCCCGCGTTCGCCGGCCTCGGTGCCCCCTACTGGGATCCGAGCGCCCGCGGCGCCCTGGTCGGGCTCACGCGCGGGGTGACCGCCGATCACGTCGTGCGTGCCACTCTGGAGTCGCTGGCCTACCAGACACGGGACGTGGTCGAGGCGATGAGCGCCGACGCCGGGCGCAAGATCCGCCTGCTGCGGGTCGACGGGGGAGCGGCGGCGAACAACTTCCTGATGCAGTTCCAGGCCGACATCCTGGGAGTGGCGGTCGACCGCCCCAAGGTCGTCGAGACGACGGCCGCTGGTGCGGCGTTCCTGGCGGGCCTGGCCACCGGCGTGTGGAAGAGCGGTCGCGACATCGAACAGGCACGCAAGTCCGATCGAGTGTTCAAGCCGGCGATGAAGCGGGGCAAGCGCGAGGAGCTCTACCAGGGCTGGCGCCAAGCGGTGGCGCGGGTGCGAAGCGGCGCGATTTGATCGCGGCCCGCCGTGTTGGTATAAGCTCTGCTTCCGATCTGCGGGAGCCAAGCGTGAAAGAAGGCATTCATCCCGAGTACCACGTCGTCGAGGTCGTTTGCGCCTGCGGCAACACGTTCACCACCCGCTCGACGGCCGAGAAGATCCACGTCGAGATCTGCTCGAAGTGTCACCCGTTCTACACCGGGCAGCAGAAGATCGTCGACACCGCCGGCCGAGTCGAGCGGTTCCGTAAGAAATACGCCAAATACGACGCCGCCAACAAGGGTTAGGCGCGCCTCTCGAGAGGGCTTCGGGCAAGCGCCGCTTCCCGGCCGCGCACCGCGTGTTTGTGCGCAGCCGGTGGGCGCCGCTGGAGCTGGGCTGGCGAAGCCGCCGCGGGTAATCTGAAGGACGCCGGGTGATGTTCGACAAGCTCGACGAGGTGGAAAAGCGTTTCGCCGACATCGAAACGCAGATCAGCGATCCCGAGGTGATCGCGGACCGCACGCGCTATGCCGCCCTGATGCGCGAACACGCCGAGCTGAGCGACGTCGTCGCCACCTACCGGCGGCGCAAGGAGTTGGCTCGTGAACTCGAGGAGGCGCGCGGCCTGCGTGAAGACCCTGATCCCGAGATTCGGGAGATGGCGGCTGCCGAGGAACGGCGCCTCGAGCAGGCTCTCGAAGAAGTAGACGCCGATCTCAAGCGCCTGCTGGTTCCCAAGGATCCTCTCGACAAGCGCAACGCGATGCTCGAGATTCGCGCCGGAACCGGAGGGGCCGAGGCCGCCCTGTTCGCCGCCGACCTGCTACGCATGTACAAGCGCTACTGCGAGCGCAGCGGCCGCAAAGTCGAAACCCTCTACCTCAGTCCGGCGACCATCGGCGGTGTGAAAGAAGCGGTCTTGCTCGTCAGCGGTCGCGACGCCTACGGCCGGCTCAAACACGAAGGCGGAGTGCACCGCGTGCAGCGTGTTCCCGAAACCGAGGCCCAGGGCCGAATCCACACATCGGCCGTGACCGTGGCGGTCCTGCCCGAAGCCGAAGACGTCGACGTGAAGATCGACGACAAGGATCTGCGCATCGACGTATATCGCAGCTCGGGTCCCGGCGGGCAGTCCGTGAACACGACCGACTCGGCTGTTCGAATCACGCACATTCCGACCGGCCTGGTGGTGACGTGCCAGGACGAGAAGTCCCAGCACAAGAACAAGGCGCAGGCGATGAAAATCCTGCGCTCGCGTTTGTTCGAACTCGAAGAGGCAAAGCGGCGGGCGGAGATCGACGCCGACCGCCGCTCGATGGTCGGCACCGGCGATCGTTCCGAACGCATCCGCACATACAACTTTCCGCAGGGCCGGGTCACCGATCACCGCATCGGTCTGACCTTGTACTCGCTCGAAGATTTCCTCGACGGAGACCTCGACGAGGTTCTCGATGCGCTGGTGGCGCACTTCCAGGCGCAGGCCTTGCAAGGATCCGCACCGTGAGTGGGCCGGTCAAGCTGCTCGACTACCTCAAGCTCGCAACCGACCACTTTGCAGCCAAAGGCATCGACAGCGCGCGCCTCGACGCAGAGCTGCTGCTGTGCCATGCCACGGGGCTCGACCGCGTCGAGCTCTACACGAACTACGATCGGCCGCTCACGGCGGACGAGGTCGATCGCTACCGCGAGCTCGTACGGCGGCGTGCGCGCCGGGAACCCGTGGCCTACATTACCGGCAAGCGAGAGTTCTGGTCGCTCGAGTTCATCGTCGATCGCCGGGTGCTGATTCCACGGCCCGAGACCGAAACGCTCGTCGAGGCGGCTCTCGATGCAGCGCGGGCGAGCGGTGCTCGGCGCATCCTCGACGTCGGCACCGGCTGCGGCGCGGTCGCGGTCGCACTGGCAGTCGAGCTTCCCGGCGCCGAGATCGTTGCCACCGACGTCTCCGAGGCCGTGCTCGAAGTCGCTCCGGCGAACGCCGAGCGGCATGGAGTTTCCGATCGGATCGAGTTTCGCTGCGGCAGTCTCCTCGAACCGCTGGCAGCCGGCGAGCGCTTCGATTTGATCGTGTCGAATCCGCCGTACTGCCGGGAGGACGAGATCGAGGGACTCGAGCCGGAAGTGCGCGCGTGGGAGCCCTCGCGCGCCTTGGTCTCGGGATCCGACGGGTTGTGGCACAGTGAGCGGCTTATCGCTGCGGCTCCCGCGCACTTGGAAGAAGAAGGCCGGCTGATGATCGAGGTCGGGACGCAGGCCGATGGCGTGCGCGAACTGGCCGTGCGCGGGGGATGGCGGGACGTTCGCGTGTACCGCGATCTGGCCGGACGCGATCGCGTGGTTGCTGCCGTTCGCCCTCAGGCTTGAGCGCATGGACAAGATCGTCATCGAAGGCGGTGCGAGACTCGCGGGGGAAGTTTCGGCCAGCGGAGCCAAGAACGCGGCGCTGCCACTCATCTTCTCGGGCCTGCTCAGCGACGAGCCCCTGGTTCTCGAAGGGGTGCCGGACGTGGCCGACATCCGCACCGCCTGCCGCTTGCTCGAGCGCCTCGGCGCGCGAGTCGAGTCGCCGGGCACAGGCCGATTGGTTCTCGATTGCGCGGGTGTCGCCGAGCAGGAGGCGCCCTACGATCTAGTGCGGACCATGCGCGCTTCGTTCCTCGTGCTCGGCCCTCTGCTGGCGCGCTTCGGGCGGGCGCGCGTGTCGCAACCGGGCGGGTGCGCGATCGGTACGCGTCCGATCGACATTCACTTGGAAGCCCTGGCACGGCTGGGCGCCCGGATCGAACGCGATGGGGGGTACGTCGAGGCACGCGCGAGTGAGCTTCGGGGTTCGCACTGCATTCTTTCGCTGCCCTCGGTCGGCGC
>CAZQYE010000079.1:0-8835 GCA_964597375.1 uncultured Myxococcales bacterium | reverse complement strand
CCCACAGATCGAGCACACCATCGGCACGTCGATTCCAACGACCCGCTTGAGCAGCCGGAGGGCATCCGACGTGGACACGGAACCGCTTGCGTCGTAGTCCCCGCAGGGAATCGGGCCCTGCGCCTCGACGCAGGTGGACGACAAAGTGAGTAATGCGGCGGCAACCAAGGAGACCAGCAGTGTTCTTCGGCAGCTCATACTGCTCTGATAGCAGTCGGGCCGAGGTGCAGGAACGCTGTTTACGCTTTTTTGCGTTGCTTTTGTGCGTTCAGTGCACTGATGGCAAGGCGCCCGCTTTGTCCGACGACGCAGGCGTGCCGCGCATCGGTGCCGTGCCGGCTACTGCGTCTTGCGCCGCTTGTTGATGTAGTAGCCGACCTCGGTTGCAGCTTTCATCCCCGAAAGCGCCGACTGGTGCGTTCCCATACCGGCCGCGCCGGCATCGGCCCCGGCGAAGTACAGGCCCGCGATCGGCGCCGAGATCGACGGTTTCATCTTGCCGCACTGGCCGACGATCTGCCCGAGACCGACGCATTCACCGCCCTGGCCAGGAAGGACGCTGTCTCGCGTCATCTCGCTGATTTCGCGAGGACCGGCGTACTCGCGCCTTTCCGTCGCTGCCCAGATCTCGGGGAAATACTTCTGCATTTGCTCGTCCATCTTGTCCCACAGGCCCTGGATTTCCTCGGCGTCGGGACTCGGCGAACAAATCGTTCCGGAAACCAGAACCTGCTTCCCGGGAGGAGCGGCCTCCTCGTCGTAGAACGAGTGGTTGCACATGAACAGGATCACTTCATCGGGGATGTGGCCTTCCTTGACGCGCAGGAACCGCTCCATGTTCCACCAGGAGTCGTCGGAATAGGCGACGTACATCGCCACGTTCATCACCGGCTTGTTCAAGAAGTACCGGACGCTCGTAAACGCCCAGCCGGGAGCCAGGCTGCGGATGTAGTTGACGTAGCTGCGGTCGAAATGCTCCTCGCCGACGAGCTTGAGCACCGTCGGCTGAATGCCGGCCGAGCTGACGACCACCGGTGCGGAGAACTTTCCTTTTGGGGTCGCGACCCCGGTCACGGCACCGTTCTCCACGAGAATGCGATCGACTTTACAGTTGCGGATGAGGGTGCCACCGTTCTTTTCGAACTCGCGGACCATCACTTCGGCGAGCACGCCGAACCCTCCTTTGTACTGGCCGCCCCCGCCGTGGATCATCATGTGCTGCATGATGCGGATTTGCTCGGACGCCGCGACGAGGTCGATGGGCTCGGCCAGCGAGGCGTTCGCATGGAACGCCAGGTAACTGTAAAGCCGATACGGAATGTCGTACTGCTGCAAGAAGTCGTGCATCGACACGTTGTCGAGCTCATCGAGCTTGTCCTCGGGCATCGTCGCCATCTCAGTCATGAACGCGATCGCCTTCTGCTGCTCGGCTGGATCGTCGAGCTCCCACAGCCTGAAGAACGGCGTGGCGTCGGTCATGGCCTGGCCTTGTGACATGATCCGATAGTCCTTCCACTCGCGTGCCCGGTAGGCGATGCAGACCACGTCGCGATCATCCTCGGGATCGAGCGCCGGCTTGAACTCATCCCCGACACCGAGTTCGTCGAAGATGGCCTTGAAGGCGGGGTTGCGCATGGGGACTTGGCCGTGGGGGTAGAAGTCGTACGCGTACCCGTCTTTCTTGATGCTCATCATCTTGCCGCCGACAAAGCTGTTCTTTTCGAGCAGCAACGTGTTGTAGCCGCGCTTTTGCAGGAGAGTAGCGCAGGCGGCTCCGCCGGGACCGCTGCCGATGACAATCACGTCGTAGGTTGGTTCGCCCATCGAGGTGCTCCTTTTGTTCGGTGTTCCTGTGGCGGCAAGGGCGCCACGGCAACCTGACAAACAAACGTTTGTTTGTCATGCAAACTTATCCCGCCGGCAGCCGGGAGGCAAGAGGCCCCCTGGCAAGACGACCATGGTCGTGGCTCGTCCTCGCGAACGAACCTCGTCTTACCCGGCCGCCGAGCGCGGGCGGCCGGCTGTTTGCGGTTGCTCCCCGCCGTCTGCTCGTGAGAATATGGAGAATGATGCGGCAAAGGCTGCGCTGCTCGTCATGAAGAAAGTCCTGGTTTTTCAGCACGTCGCGCACGAGATTCTCGGCACTCTCGACCCGCACTTGCGGAACGCCGGGTTTCGCATCCGCTACGTCAATTTCGGCCGCGATCCGGCCGCTCGGCCGCGCTTGGACGGCTACGATGGGCTGGTCGTCCTCGGCGGTCCGATGAACGTCGGGCAGGTCGACGAGTACCCGCATCTGGCCACCGAGATCGAGCTGATCGATGAGGCAATCGACCGCGGCATGCCGATTCTCGGCGTATGCCTGGGCGCCCAGCTCATCGCCGCTGCTCTCGGGGCTCGCGTCTATCCAAACGACGAAAAGGAAATCGGCTGGTACCCCATCGAACTGACCGATGCCGGAAGAGACGACCCGCTCCTCGGGCACCTCGACAGCCCCGAGCAGATCTTCCAGTGGCACGGCGACACGTTCGAGATTCCCGAGGGCGCGGTTCATCTGGCGCTGTCGCCGGCCTGTCGCAACCAAGCCTTTCGCTACGGCACGAGCGTCTACGGCCTGCAGTTCCACATGGAGGTCGACGAGCCGCTGATCGAACGCTGGCTGGCGGTGCCCCGGCACCAAGAGGAAATCGCCTCACTCAACGGCAAGATCCGCCCCGAGGTGATCCGCCGTGAAACGGGCCTCTACATCGATCGGCTCCAGCAACTGAGCCAGCGAACGTTCGGTGAGTTCATCAAGCTGCTGGGCAAACCCAGGCGCCGCCGGGCGCTGGGCTCGGTCTAACCGCACTCGGCAGCAGCCACTACAGTGAACGAGCCGGGCCTTGCACGGCACCAGCCGGCGCCCGCCGTTCGTACTGCCGCGTTGCGAGGCAGTCCCCCGTTCCTCGAGTTACGCCTCGCGGCACCGTCTCGCCGGCCACTTGCCCCGGGATACAGCGCTCGTGTTTGCCACCCCGAGGGCCAAGGTCGCTCTCGCCGGTGGAGGGACATCACTCATATTTTCGCGCCGGGGCACGGCGCTCGTGTTTGCCGGCCGGTGGCGTCTGATACGATGCATCCGTCATGCGGTTTCCGCTCGAGTCACTCGCGCTGGCAGGAGCAACCCTGACTTGTCTCGTTGTTCCGGCCGTTCCCGGCTACTGGCTGCCGGCACCGACTCGAACGGCGATCGCCGCCGCGGGACTCCTCTTGCTGCCGGGTGCGATGTTTCTGCGGCTGCTCGATTTGCGGGCAGTTCGCGCCGGCGAGCGTCTTGCCGTCTGCTTCGTCGCATCGCTCGCCGTCGTAACGGTCCCGTGGATCCGGACGATCGGCTCGGCCGGAGATCTCGGCGGCTTTTTCGACTCGCTGCTGTGGACACTCGCTGTCCTTGCCATGGCTTGTGCTGCACTCGAGTCGATACGGCAAGGCCGCACGGAGCAGAAAACAGAACCTGGCGCTGCCAGGGCGGGCGGCGTGCGCCTTCCGTCCATGCGAATCCTAAGCGGGCTCGATCGAGGACGCAGCCATCGTTCGGAAACGGCTTGGGGCGTCGTTGCAATCATCGTCGCGCTCCTCGTCGTCGACACGTTGGCCGCCTGGAAGTTCACCGCAAGCTCGAGCATCGATCGCTGGTGGTACCTCGCCTACGTGCGCCACTGGCGAGAGGCACCGGCGATCGATTTTCGCGAACCGTTCTTCGGTAGCGGTTACGTCTCTCCACGGTTCGGCTTCAACGTCTGGTTGCTGTCGATGGCTGCATGGGGCGACCTCGCGGGCGTCGACCCGGTCTGGCTCTACGAGCGCGCCTGTCCATTGCTGCTCATTCCCGTGGCGTTTTCGGCGTTGTACTTCTTCGCCCGTTCGATCTTCGAGTCACGTGCGGCCGCGAGGTTGACCGTGGTGGCCGGAGGCCTTCTGTGGGCGGGCGGCACCTTCATCCCCGCCGGAACGCGCATTCCCGAAGACAAGATCCTGGCCTGGCTCATCGTCATGCCGGTAAGCTGCGGGGCGCTGATCCGCATGCTCGACGAGGCGAGCGCCGGGCGCGCCATTCTGCTTGGCGCCTGCCTGGCCGTTCAAGCAACGGTTCACCCATTGGTCTATGCGCTGGTTCTTCTCGTGACCGTTCCTTACACGGCTCTTACGCTATTTCGGCGGCAGACGACCATTGCCGCGGCCGCACTCGCTGCAACACTGCTCGCCGCAGGCGCCGTCTATCCGATTACGACGGGCATGGCGGCGCGGCGGGCGCTCCACGAACGAGGGGCCGATGTGACGGAATCGGCGGGCAATCCGATCGTGCGGATTCACTCATCCCGCAATCGCCTCATAGAACTCGGCAATGGCCTCGGCTTTGTGGTTCATCCGCGTTTGCTCGCCCGGCCGATTCTGATCTTGGCGCTTTGCTGTGTGCCGATCGTCGCACGCCGCGGCGGGCGCGCAGCTCGCTTTCTGTTGCCCGCCACGATTCTCCCACTCGCGGCAGCGTTCGTTCCGCCCCTTCCAAGACTGGCCGGCTACGCGCTGTCGCCCTGGATGGTCTACCGGCTGCTGTGGGCGATTCCGTTTCCGCTTCTGCTAGCGGCCGGACTCGAGCGTGCCGGCGCGGCCTGGCCACGCCGGCAGTGGTTGCCGCTGGTGGTCGTCTTCGCCGCCGCCGCGCCGTGGTCCGCCGTGGCATGGCAACAACGCGCCGCAGGTGCGCGCCGCGCCCTCGAGGTACCGCCCGCAGGAGCGTTTCGCCACGCGATGGCAGCACTCCAGGCCATTCCCCCTCGCGCGGTCGTGGCGGCGCCGATCGAGATTTCCGAGCGCATTCCGGCGCTGGCCGGCCGCCGCGTCCTGGCGACGTCCGACCGCGGCACACTCGTGTTCTCCCCCACCATCGAAGATGCGACGGCACGGCTGCACATGCGCGCCGAGATCTTTGCTGGCTTGCCGCCGCGTGACCGCTCGCACTTGCTCGCAACGCACGCACTTTTCGCCCCGGGCGCGCCGGCCGAGCGCGCATGTGGTCGGATCCTATTCGAAGAAGACGGTTTCGTGCTGTGCCGCCTCGGCAAAGCGCGCACTCGCAAGAGTCCGCCACCACTTCCTCGCATCGCGCGCGAGCCGGAGGGCCGGGTGCTCGATCTAGCGCAGGTGTCCGATCGATCCACGGGCGGACCGGCGAAGCGGGGGCGCGCAACGGCCAGTCGCTCCTTTGAGCAAATGCACGCGGCGCACACGCGGCGCTCGTCCGGAGCACGCGCACGCCCGGAGCGGACGCGCGCGTCCTCCGCGCACAGAGCTGCGGCGACCGGCGGCAAGCCGGGGCAAGCACCAGCGGTGCCCGAACATTCTAAAGCTGGTCAGACCCCAGACGCAGCGGCAACGCCGGCGGGAGCCACCGGTGCCGAGGCCGGCCCTCTGATGATCGCCTGCAACCCGCCGCCCGAAGTCGCAGCAGCCGGCCACCTGCTCCGTTGGCCGCGGCCGGGACCGTGGTCGGCCCGGTCGGCGCAGGTTCTGTGCAACGTCGCGGTATCGCCTGGCGGACCGGTGCCTTCGTTCCTGCCCGTGGCACTTACGATCGAGCCGGCTACCGGTAGGGCGCGGGAGGAATTCGTCATCCGGGTGAGCGGAGCGACCGGCCGCTCGCGCAACTGGGTTCGTGTGGCGCGTGCCGGCACATACAACCCGGGCAAGGTCGTCCTCGCGCTTCCCTCCCGCCCGGTCGAAAGGCTGCGCATCGAGATCACCCCGACGAACCTCCCCTTCGTCAAGTTGCAGGCGCTGCGTTTGACCTACCGTTGATCGGCGGCTGACATCGGCGCATGCGCACGATCGGGCGGCAGTGGGCGAGCGCAGTATTCGTCGCAGCGCTGTGGCTCGTTCTGGCAAGCCGAATCGTCCCGTACGATGGCGCCTCTGCGGCCGGTGCGTGCCTGGTCCTGTGGATCGCGCCGGGTTGGGCACTGGCGCGCTGGTGGGACGATGCGCCGCTCGTCGAACGCTTACCTCTCGCCTTTACTCTTTCGGTGGGCTTGACGGGGGCGCTCGGCCTGGCAGCGACCGCGGTCGGCCTGACGATGACGGCGACCATGGTGCTGCTGGCAATTGCGACTGTCTGCTTGCTCCTTTGCAAGCCCCAAGCGACCACCAGCTCCCAGGTCACCGGTGATCACGGCGGCGATGGGCAACCGGCTGCAAGCGAAGCGGTGGTGCAGGCGGCGGACCCCATCGCCGATACGCCCGGCCTCGAGCCAAGCGGAGCGAGTCGGCAGCAAACGCTGGACGACAGGAACAAAAGCCCGCAGGAGGAAGCTCGAGGCGGGAACGTCCATCCCGGCGGTCTCGCTCAGGCGCCTGCGGGGGCAAGCCATTCGGGGATGCCAAACCACACGGTCGGTGGCGGAGGCCGGGCGAACCGGGCTGCAGGGTGTCTCGTGGCCTTGCTGGCCGTGGGATGCGCCTGGCTGGCCCTCGGCGGGGACAACATTGCGCGAGACCGCATGTGGTACCTCGGCTATGTCACCAAGCTCGCCACCTACGGCGGAGCGATCGACTGGACCGAGCCGATGCTCGGCAGCGGCCACGTCGTCGCCCGATTCGCGCACAACGCATGGCTCGTGGCACTGGCGATGGCTGCAAAGTTGTCGGGCGTTCCCGCACCGTGGTTGTTCGAGCGCGTCGTGCCGGCGGCGGTTGCTGCCCTCATGCCGCTCGCCGCGTTCGGCTTGGCCCGCCGGATCTTTTCCCGGCCGGTCGCCGCAGGGGCAACGGCCCTCACCGTGTGGATCGTCCTCACGACGCGCTACCCGTTCTTTTCGCCCGAGCGCTACGTCGGCTTCGGCCGCTTCAGCGAGGACAAGACCGTGGCCCTGCTGGTTCTGTCCCCTGTATTGCTCGCCCTGTGTCTCGACGTCTTCTCGAAGCGCTCTTCCGTTACGGCGCGGCGTTGGCTACTGCTGGTGTTGGCGGCGCTGGCCGGTGGCCTCACCCACCCGCTGGTCTACTTGCTGGATCTGATTGCCGTCTTCGGTTTGGCTCTGCTGGTGTGGACGATCCCGGGACGCCGGCTCGGTTTTGTGGCGGCCGGCCAAGGCCCGGCGCGCGGAGGCACCCCACGCTCGAGTCTCGTCGCAGCGACGACAACTGGCCCGCGCCGAGCCGCCGCTGCACTGGCGACGTCGTTGCTCCTCGCCGCCGTGGCAGCGGGCACGATCGGGTGGCAAGCGCGCGCGCAGGTCGCCGGAAACGAGGCGGCGATCGCCCACCCGAGCGCGCTGGAGACCGACCCGGTCGTTCGCGCCCACGCGCGGATGAAACGTCAAATCGACGTCATCGCCGGCGGACCGATCACCAACCCCGCGTTGCTCGGCGAGCCGCTCTTACTCGTCGCGCTGGTCGGTCTGTGGCCGGCGTGGCGCCTCCGGGCGACGTGGACCGGCGCGTTCCTGCTCGCATCGACATTACCGATGCTGGCACTGGCGTTCGTACCGTTTCTCGCACCGCTGTTCGGCCGCTTGGTCTTACCGTGGATGGTCTACCGCACGCTTTGGGCGATCCCTTTCGGCTTCTTGCTGGCAGCGTTGGGAAACGATCTTGTACGTTTGCCTCGGTTCTTCCAGCCCGCCGGGTCGCGCAACGATGCGAAACCGCCGGCCGCCGGCATACAGAACGCATACGCCGGCGGGAAGATCGCGGCAGCCGGTGGGCAGACCGCGTACGCCGGCAACGGCGTAGCAGCGGCCGGTCCACAAAACGCAAGCCCTGGCTCTCGGCCTGCTCAGGCTCGGGCGGGTCACGCCGTGCTCCGCAAATCGGGGGAGCAGAAAACCCGAGAAGTTTTCGCGCGCCGGCGACGGGGAACAGAGCGCGTGCGAAACGCAGCCGCCTGGTTTGCTGTCGCAGGGGTGCTGCTCACCTCGGCGCCGCACTTCCCGGTAAGCCGATTGACGGGTGCAGCGCGATCCCGCCCCTCGCTGTTCCCCGACCGCGCCACCCGCGAGTTGCTCGAGGAGATCGCGCGCCTGCCACAGGGAGCCCGCATTGCAGCCGCCCCGGGCCTCGCCGAACTGATTCCCGCCTACGCGGCTCATCCGGTGCTCGCTTTTTCCGACCGCGGCACGACCGTCTTCAGCCGATCGCGCCGTGCCGCCAGACGTAGGTTACTAGCGAATGCGCTCCTCATCGGGATGCCGGGCGCCGAACGGCAACTGCGCAATCGCATCGTCGGATACTACGACCTCTCGGCCACCGTTTTCGAAGGGCACCACTGCGATCGCGAGGCGGCCAGGATCTTCCGCAACCAGCGCTATTCGCTTTGCCTGGAACGCCGGCACGAGGCCAGGCCGTTTCACCTGCCGGTCTTTCGAGCTGTGGCCGGTCCCGCGGCCACAGGCGTCGTGCTGGCACGGCTGGGTGACGGCATCCGCTGTGCACCTTCGCCCGCCCCTGCACGCCACAACGGCGTCGTTCGGTGGCGGCGCCCCCACCGCTTCAGCGGCAGGCCGGTCGCCGTCGATTGCCGGGCGGTGCTCAGCCCGCCTGCGGACTCCTTGCACTTGCGGCTTGCGCTCAATGCACCGCGCGCCGATGAGATCGTCGTCTATCGCATCGCCGCGCGCATGCACGGGAGCGAGCGCGTCAAGCGGCGCGGCGGGATCGAGTTCAAGGGCAATCCATACGGCGAAGTGCGCGTCCCGGGAGCCGGAATCGAGCGCGTGCGAATACGCCTGCTGCCGGCTACGCTGCCCTACCTGAACGTCGCACGCCTCGAGCTGACGTCGCCCCATCGCCCGGGAGCGC
>CAZQYE010000078.1:0-9053 GCA_964597375.1 uncultured Myxococcales bacterium | reverse complement strand
GCTCGAGTCCGAGCGACTTTCTTGCGCTGCTCGGGCGTGAGCAAGCGCCGGACCTCGAGCACCACGTCGAGTCCCTCCCTCATCAGCCGCTTGCGCAGGTCGGCGACGCGGTTGACCTCGGGCGCGAGCTGTCCCGCCCGCAGATCGCCGTCCGTGAACAAGCGGTCGGCCAGAGCCTGGTGTGCCTGGCGCAACTGCGTGAACAGGCGGCGGAAGGCAGGCCGGTGCGAGTCGAGGATCTTGCGGACCTCGGCTTTTTGCTCCGCCGTCAGATCAGCACTGCGCAGCAACAGCGGCAGCAGACGGCCGGGACCCGCTCCAGGCGTGCCCGGCCCGGGCATTCCGCCAAGCATCGGCCCGGGGCCTCCGAACATTCCTGCGCCCGGTGGAGGAGCGTGTCCCGGTCCGCGACCTGGGCCGGCCGCGAACGCTCCGGTGGATAGAAACAGCAGCGACACTGCGGACACTACGACGATTTTTTTCAGCATGGGATCTTACCTCCGGTTTCGTTTTCTAGTCGTTTGAGCCTAGCCCGAACAGACTGCCTGCCGAGCAGTCGTACGCATCGAGGGGGTCGTTCCACGAGCACGGGAGCGCACCCCCGAGTGCTGACGACACGTAGACGAGATCGCCGCCCGTGGCTCGATCGCCCGTCGCTGCAAGGGCGACGGAAAACGCCGCATCGGCGTTGGTGACCGCCGTTTCGCCGGCTGCATCGTCGAAGACGGCGGCGCTCAGCGTCTCTACCGATGCCAGCCAGTCCGAAGTCGCCGCCCGAGGACGATCCGAGCGGCCCGACTCGCGAGGCAGCCACGTGACGACGGCCAGCACGGCGGCGGCAGCCAGAGCAACGCCGGCCGATCGGCGGCGTGCCGCCGCCGATCCGAGCAAGCCGCGGGGCCGGAGAATGGAGGCCATCGAGGCCGCACGGCGCCCGCCATTTGCTCGTAAACGGCCAGAGCCGTTCCGGACAGGCGCAGCGGCGGCCGCCTGGCCGTCCCTGGCTCCTCGGGCAGCCGTGCGGGAGACGCCGCTGCCCGGTCGTGGGGACACCCCCTCGCGCTCGTCGAGCTCGCCTCGCTTTGCATGCGCATCGGAGAGCGCACCGCCGATGCGCTCGAGGTCCGAGCGCAACCGGCGCATGCGGCGACTGCACTCCAAGCATGTGCTCAGGTGATTGAGTTCAGCCTCGCCGGCATCACCGTAGAAGGCGGCGACGAGTTGCTCTTCGCTCAGACAATCCTTCATCGGTTCTCTCCCAAGGCACGCCTCAATTTGGCGACGGCGCGAAATAGGTGGCGCTTGACCGTGCCGGGATCGAGCGAAAGTGCCTCAGCGACCTCGGCCGTCGTCCATTCCTCGAGGTGGCGCAGCACGAATATTTCCCGCTGGCGTGCCGAAAGTTTGCCGAAAGCCGCTCGAATCCGGCGTTGCTCGGCCGCCGCAGTCGCAGCCTGCTCGGGGTTCATGCCCGAGGCGGCTGCAGGATGGTCTTCGATCGCTTCGGTGGCGCGCCGCGACTTCCACCACCGGCGCCGTCTGAGGTCCCGGCAACCGTTCACGGCCACGCGCGTCAGCCACCGCTCCCACGACGGAGCGTGGCGCTTTTCGGTAAGCGCGACGTGGAGCTTTAGGAACACGTCCTGGCAGACTTCCTCGGCTAGGTCCCGGTCACCGAGAAGCAACCGGCAGAGCGAAAGGATCCGGTCGTAATGGTGCTGAAACAGCTCCGAGTAGACGTCCGGTTGGTCGGGCATGGGACTCGTCGGATCCATCATGGCGCGCTCCACACGGTGGTCCCAACGCACGAGGGGGCGAAACGGTTGACCGTAGAAATCGCGCCCGGGCGATTGTGTTGCCATTCCGTATAGTTAGGTGACGGGCCGGGGCCAGCGTGCGGGGTCGATCCGGCGCGCTCGTCACGCGCACCGGCGATGGAGCAGGGGGATCGCCGTCTACCTGACGTGCCATGCAGGTGAGCCGCCGCTGTCGCCTTTCCTGCGCGGTTTTGACAAGCGAAACGTCCGCTCCCTCCCGTTTGGGGCTGTGTTGCACTCGTCGCTGTGTTAGAAGGCGGTGAAAAGGGCCGAGGCGAGGAGCGAAGGGCACGTGAAAAAGCTACTGGGGAAGTTGATCCTGCTGGCCAGCGGCTGGCGCTTTGAGGGCGCCGTGCCGGCGGCTCCCAAGTTCGTGCTGATCGCCGCTCCGCACACGTCGAACTGGGACCTGGTATTGCTGCTTGCGCTGGCCGCCGTCGTCGGCGTTCGGATCTCGTGGATGGGCAAGTACAACATGTTCGTCGGGCCCTTCGGCTGGATGCTCAAGCGCTTCGGCGGCATTCCCATCTATCGTCACCAGCGCCTCAACATGGTCGACCAGATGGTCGAGCGCTTCGCCGAGAGCGAGCGACTGGTCTTGGTCGTTCCGGCCGAGGCCACACGCGGCCGCGGCGAGTACTGGAAGTCGGGTTTCTATCACATCGCGCGCCGGGCGGGCGTGCCGATCTACACCGGCTATCTCGACTATCGGCGCCGCCGCGGCAGCTTCGGCGAGCCGATCATGCCGACCGGCGACGTTCGCGCAGACATGGACAAGATCCGCGCCTTTTACGCGGACAAGGTCGCCAAGTATCCAGAGAAGTTCACCCCTCCGCGGCTGCGCGAGGAAGACGAAGCAATCGAAGCCTCGGCGTGACGCCTGCTTGCCCGCCGCTCGCTGGGCGCAAGACCCGCCTCAGCGGCCGGCCGAGATGAGCGCCGGAATAGAGAACCAGTCCTCTCCGACCGAGGTCGGCCGGTCGGGACCGAGATCGACATACCAGCCCGGCTCGTCCTGGAACGCCAGACCGGGCATGGCCACCCGCGTGCCGTGCTCGAGCTGGATATCGACGACCGTGTACGCGTAGGCGAACATTCGCGTCTCGGGATACTCGAAGTCGACCTTCGGATTGGGCCTGTTCGATGCGCGGAAACTGATCATCACGACCTTCCACAGCTCACCGCCGCGATCGTAGAGATCCGACACGGTAATGATGTTCGTTTCCTTGTCGACGAAGATGATGCGCTTTCCGTAGGCGTACCCCGGCGCCTTGGACTTGCCTTCGATCACCCAGACCGAAGGCCTCATCTCCCACTTTTCGCAGAACGTCATGCCGCCGTCGCCCTCGCACGGCTCGGGCGGCAGGCGCTCGCCGTGAAGTGAGGCGAGCATGGGCCGCTCGCCGAGCAATCGCCACTCGAACCAAGGGATCTGTCCCGCGTAGCCCCCGAAACTGTCGACATCGATGTCCTGGCCGAAGAGCGCATCGCTGCGCTGGTTCGTGGACATGCGCCGCACCCGCCGCACCATCGGCAGGTACAGCCAGGTATCGTCCTGGGTGTGCTGGTCGAGATAGCGAAAGCTGATACCGCCGACCCCCTTGAGATCGAACGGCTCGATCAACGGGTATAGCCCGCCCTTGTGAAACGTCCGGTCACGGTTCGGTGTGAACTCCGGCTTGGGGTCGTGGTAGAGCCGGCCCTGGAAGCGGATGACGCGCAGCCATTCGGGCACGAAATGCCGCTCCACGTTGTAATGCTTGCGCCCTTTTGCATCGATGTAGAGCGCGCCCGTGTCGGCATCGACGAGGTGTAGGTCGAGGGACTCGGTGAAGTAGTGCGTCCGCTCGAAGTTGTACATGATTTTTTCGGCCGCCTTCGGGTCGTTCGGATCGATGTCGGGAAACGGCTGGCCGGCGACCCAGTTGACCAGCATGTTCTGCTCGTCGATCGACACTTGTCCGGCGTACTTCTCGGTGGCCTCGACGTATGCCTTGGGCAGCGGCACCGGCTTGTAGGGAACGATGTCGAGCGTCATGCCGTTCTTGACGCACCAGGCGACGCCCGGGGTGACGTAGTCCTTGACCTTGTCGACGTTGGTGGCATCGATCGTGCTGCCCGGCTGTAGTTCGGGGATGGCCGGGATAGCCGGCAGGCTCGAAGCGGCCGCGCCGGCATCGGCCGCCGGTGTCGGTGGCGCCCAGAGCAGCGCGACCAGGAGCAGGGCGAAGCCGGCGACCACCCCTGGAACTAGCGAGCACCCGGGTGGATCGGCACTGCCCTGCGCGGGCTGCCGGTCTCCGGCCGACTGCTGCGGCAAAGCAGCGGTCGAATCGCTGTGCGAAGCGGTCGGGACTCGGTGCTTGGCCGGCTGTGGCGGGGCGTCGGGGCGTCTGCTGGCGAGCATTTCTCTCACGTGCCTGTTCACTACTTGATGCCGGTAATGGGCGGCCCGCGACGGGGCTAGCCCCGGATCATCTGCCAGCCCGGCGAACGCCCTTGCCGCCACACCCAACCGGGGGCCGCCTCCGCCGCGCTCGCTTCTCGCGCAATCGCGCCGGGCTCTGCGCACCTTGCTCGTCGCTTGCCGCACTCGGCTTGATCCGGCGCGGATTTGGACGTCCAGGGCACCGCCTGCATTCGTCCGCCAGGCTATGCGCTTGTTGGCAATGAGCCGGCGGCTTGTCAAGCCCGCGACTCCGGCGGCCGAACTTCCCTCGGCCGGCCCTGGGCGATCCCTGGCGCTCTTTCGTCGCGACTTCGCCGATCACGCTTGCACGGGGGCCGCGGCAAAGCGTCCGGCGATCATCGGCAGATCGAGATACGTGCGGACGCCGGGCGCCGCCTGGCACACGTACGGGATCGCGTTTACCAGGTGCATCGCCGTGGCGATGATCCCGTGGTCCCGCCGGTAGGCCCGCTCCTCTTCGGTCAAGCCCGTCTCGGGCCAGGCCGTTTCGAGCCGGCAGCGGACCGGTGGATCGGCATCGAAGCGAATGACCCAGCCTTCTCCGTCGATCGGCCAGAGCGGTTCCATCGAATCGAACCCCATCACCCAGGTCACGCGCGTCGTGATCGCCGGGCGCCCCCCACACAGGCCGCGCCACGTGAACCTCTGCCCGGCAACCGTGCCGCGTGCGAGCGTCCCGTAGCGGGTTTCGATGTCAGCGGTGGCGATCGCCGTTTCGTGTCGTTGATCGTAACCGTCGATCTCCGCACCGATTGCCGCAGCAACCATGTCGATGGACTGGCGAAAGCCGTTGCCGAGCAGGTCGAGCATCGGGCTGCCTGCGGCTGCCTCGGGTGGCTTTCCCATCAGCATGACCTCGGTGATCACGTCGGGCGCATCGTAGTTGCGGATGTCGGAGAACTCGTCGATTTGGACGTGACGAATGCTGCGACATAGCGCCGACAGCATGATCGGGAAACGATCGCTCGCGCCGCCGGGATTGATTCCGGTGCCGTGTAGCGACGCATTTCCCGTGCGACACGCCTGTTCGAGCCGGGCGAGGACCTCCCCGGTCTGGCGCGCCGGATAGAACCAGCCGGTGGGCGTGACGACGTTCTTTCCCGAGCCCAGGATGGCGCAGACCTCGTCCAAGTCGGGAAGCAGGGGCGCATAGATCACACAATCGGCGTCGATCGAGAGTACCTCGTCACGATTGCCAGCGGCGCGCACCCCAAGTGGCTCGGTTCCGCAGATCTCGCCCGCGTCGAGGCCGTCCTTGGCAGGGTTGGTTACGTAGACGCCGACCAGCTCCGTTTCGGGATGCTCGACGACTGCGCGGATTGCGTGCCTGCCCACGTTGCCAGTGGCCCACTGGATCACCCTGTACGTCATTTCGTCTCTCCTTGGCCCAATCGGGGCTGGGCCGAGGGCTTCGTCTGCCCCGGGCACTATAACTGCCTGCGCCGGCCGAGGCACCGCCGGCGGTGCGGGCTGACGGCCCTTGTATGCGCTGCGTCCTCGGCTTCGCAGTCGCGGCAACCAAGCCTGACGGCAAGCCGGCGGGCGGCCCTGCAACCGGCGACATCGAGTCGAGAGGCCGGCGAGCAAATGCGGGGAACCGCCCCAGGGGTTTCTCTCCGGTGGCCATTCACAGCTACACTGGTCATCGGCGGCGCCGCAGGCGCCCGTGGAGCAAGCGCCATCGCGACGATCGAGTCATTCTTTCCGACGCTGCTGGTTGCGGCAGGCGTCTGCCTTGCGTTGTGGGTGACCCACCGCGTTCTCGCGCGCGAGCGCGCCGGGCGGGACCGTCTGATCCGCCAAGGCGCCCTGCTCGTCGTCGGGAACCTCGGGCTGGTAGCCGTCATCCTCGTCCTGCCGCTGGCCGAGGAAACCCGCAGGCAGTTGCTCGCTTTGCTCGGCTTGGTCCTCAGTGCCGCGATCGCACTGTCGTCGACGACGCTCGTCGGCAACGCAATGGCGGGTGTCATGCTCCGAGTCGTCGGCAACTTCCGGCCCGGTGACTTCATCCGTGTCGGCGACCACTTCGGGCGCGTCTCCGAGCGGGGACTGTTCCACGTCGAGATCCAGACCGAAGACCGGGATCTGACGACGTTGCCGAATCTGTTCGTCGTCACCCATCCCGTCAAGGTCGTTCGCTCGTCGGGCACGATCCTCACGGCGACGCTCTCGCTCGGGTACGACCAGCACCACGCCCGGGTCGAGCGGTTGCTCGTCGAGGCCGCCAAGGCGGCGGGGCTCGAGGATCCGTTCGTGTGGATCACCGAACTTGGAAACGACGCCGTGACCTACCGGGCCGCCGGGTTGCTGCGGGACGTCAAGGAACTCCTCGGCGCGCGCTCGCGGCTGCATGCAACGATTCTCGATACGTTGCATGAGGCAGGGGTCGAGATCGTCTCGCCGGCATTCATGAACCAGCGGCGGATCGGCGAAATGACGCGCTTCATTCCGCCTCGCGACTGGGATGCGGCGCCGCCGGCCGGCACCGGCGGCGACGAACAGATCGAACAGGTGATCTTCGACAAGGCCGAACAAGCTCAGGCGCGAGAGGAACTCGCCTCGGAGCGCGATGAGTTGAGCGAGCGGATCGCCGCTTTGAAGAAGGAGAGGTCGGCTGCGGCCAGTGAGGAGGAGCGCAAGCGAATCGATCGGCAGGTCGCGGCGCTCGAGCAACGGATTCGCGTGCTCGAGGCTGCGCTTGACGAGTCGGCGGGCGACTGAGCCGCGGCGGATCTCGATATTCCGTAGTAGACGTCGAGCGACTCTCGCCGGTTTTGGTGCACGCGTGGGCGCGTTTACGCGGTCAGAGCCTCCCCGGCAGTGAACACAGGCATCACCTCGTCGGCGATCCGGCGTGTGCTCTTCATGGCGAAGCTCGTCGGGACGCCGGCGACGTGCGTCCAGCAAATCAGATCGGTAAAGCCGATTTCCGCTTCGAGCTGGGCGACGCGGTCGCACACGCTCTGCGCGTCTCCGCAGATGGCGACCGCGCGCTGCTTGAGATCGTCCCAGTTGGCCCACAGGGCTCGCTCGCGCAACGATGCGTAGTGCTCGTACCCCGGTGGCGGGTCGCGCGGGATGTATCGGCTGAGCTCTTCGAACTGCCAGCGGGCGGGATCGCGCAGCACGCTGTCCGCTTCGGCCTCGGTGTCGCCGACGTACATCAGCGACAGAAACCCGATGCGGCGGCTCTCGATGTCATGCCCGGCCTCGCGCAGCGCCTGTTTGTATGCACTTACGCCTGCAGCCAGCTCGCCGACCGTTCCCCCGTAGAACGTCGAGCACAGTAGGTTGAGGCCGAGCCGGCCGGCTTTGGCGAAGCTCGGTGGACTGACGGCGGCCATCCAGACGGGCGGATGGGGACGCTGAACGGTCCGCTGCCGGAAATCGGAGACCTCGACGTCGTAGTGCCGCCCGTGGAACGTCACGGCGCCGTCGCGCCACAGGCTCAGCATGATCTCCAGAGACTCGTCGAAAAGGCTCTCGCTTTGGCTGGGATCGACCCCGTAACCGGCGAACTCCTGAGCGCGGAAGCCCCGGCCGACGCCGACGTCGAGACGGCCGCCGCTGGCGATGTCGAGCAGCGTGAGCTCCTCGGCGACGCGGACTGGGTGATGGAAGGGGAGCACCAGGACGGCGCTTCCAATGCGAGCGCGCGTGGTGTGCTGTGCGAGCGCGGCCAGCACGAGGGTCGGCGAGGCGCACACGCCGTAGTCACCGAAGTGGTGTTCGCCGACCCAGATGTTGTCGAAGCCGAGACGATCGCCTTCGACGAGGCTGGCAAGATGCTCGTCGAGCCAGCGCGCGTCGGTCTGGGCGCCGGGGTTCTCGAACAACTGCAGTAGGCCAAACCGCATCTTCGAGCACCGCCGGGCGTCTAGCGGGGGAGAGGACCAACCCGGCTGATTCATTCTAGCAAATAGAAACTTGTATGCTCAAGAAAACGTTTTCCGAAAAAGCGTGGTGCGTTGCGGCATTGCCCGCGGCCGGACCGCCCGCGCTCCTTGAGATCGGCCTCGCGAGAGCAGCGCCGGCGGTCGTGCGGTGAGAAGCGGCGCGGCAACCCCGGCCATTGCCCGGTGTCCGGCGAAGTCTCGGCGAGCACCTCCACCGATTTGGTACGATGGAATACGGTGTCGCGGGACCGGCGGGAGGCCCGCACGCGGACAATGCTTCTTCGAAGGACGTTTCAGGGCATGTTCACGCTTGGAGTGGTATCGATCGTCGTGTTCTCGGTTTCTCCGTTCCCACTCTTGTACGGCTCGCTTTGCGTTTCGGACAAGATTGAACATGCCGTGGCCTACGCGATCGTTGCGCTGTTTGGAGCACTCGGTTTTCCTGGACGCCGCCATCAGGCAGCGATCGCGGCGGCGCTCGTCGGCCTCGGGGTGGTTCTCGAACTCGTGCAGTTGGCCGTTCCCGGACGCATGTGCGATCCGGCCGACGCGCTCGCCAATACTGCCGGCGTGCTGGCCGGACTGCTTGCGGGAAAGGCCCTCTCGCTTGCCTTACCGGCAGCGCTTGCGCTCAACGACTGACGGAAACGAGAAGAGGGAACCCGTCAACTGCCGAGGTGACGGCGCAGGCCGGGCGTGGTGCTCATGGCGTCCATGGCTCTCTGGACGATTTCTACGAGACGGTCGACATCGACGGGCTTGCGCAGGCACACGTCGGCGCTCCCGCGCATCTCGGCCATGTCTTCGTCGTCTTCGGCCATGCCCGTAAGGGCGATGATGAACATTTCTCTGAGCCGGTCGTCCTTGCGG
>CAZQYE010000077.1:0-9274 GCA_964597375.1 uncultured Myxococcales bacterium | reverse complement strand
GAGGCAAGCGAGATCTGCTGCTGTGCCAGGGACGGTGCAGCGTCAGCCTGACGGCTTGCCGCTTCGACTCGGACTGCCCGAGCGGGGAGACGTGTTCTCCGGAGACGCCGGAGTGCCCGGGCGGATTCTGCGAACTACGGTCGATCTGTGGAGCCGATCCGACCAATCCCGTGGCCGGACAACCGTGCACGATCGAGTACGTTCACCCGCTGTTCGGGACGATGTCGAACGACTGCGTTCCGGAACCCGGAGACAACATCACCGGAAAGGGATTTGCCGTCGACTACGAGCCCGGCGGCACCTCTGTAAAGACGCTGGCGTTCGACAACGGCACCGTCGGCAGCGCCTGTACGGCGACCGGGTGGGAACTCTACGACTGCCCGTGCAAGCCGCAAAAGCCGGGGCAGGGGCCCGGCGAGAAGACTCAGCCGAACCTGTGCGCAATGGCGTGCAACGCCGGCCCGAATTACGGTCAGGGTTGTGCGCTGGCGGATCGGGTCAGCGATCGCGGCGACGGCACTCGCTGTGAGGGCGGCCCGAACGATGGGAAACTGTGCGACGAAGATACCGACTGCACGCCGGGAACGTGCTCGCGCAACCCGACCCACTGCGAAGGCGGCGACCCGAACTTCGATCTGAAGCCGTGCACCACGAATGCGGACTGTGGGACGGATACGTGCGTCGACGCGTGTCCGGGCGGCCGTTGCGTGCCTCTCTGCGTAGTCGACCCGAACGAGCCGCTCATTCCGGGTCTCGACGGTATCTGCGCAGCCGGGCCGCCGATCAAGCATTGCGGCGGTGCGGGCTTCGAGTTCCTGTTTTGCAAAGACTCGGCCTTCAACGGCACGTGCAAGGCCGTGTGCACGCAAGATCCGAACATCTCGTGCACGACGCAGAGCGACTGTCCGGAGGCCCTATGCAGCGGTGGTTTCTGCCAGTTCCCGGTGATCTCGTGCACCTCGAACGCGGACTGCCCCACCGAAGGGCCGGGTCTCGGGTGCGACACGGGCACGGGAACGTGCATCATGCCGGTCAACCAACCGTGCGGCACCAACGCCGACTGCCCCGCCTGCTACGGGTCGTGCACCAAGGCCAAGGGCTGCGAGGCGGGACTCGCCAGTTCCATCATCGGCGACGACAACGACATTACGGGGGCGGGCCTCTGCATCGCAGACAACAAGAACAACTGCTACCTCGATCCGATCGTCGCCAAGGGGGAGACCCTGGGAGACCCGGGCTTCGATCCGACGGTGGACGACGTCCACGGTGTGATTTGGTGCTACGGGTCGACGCAGTCGCCCGCCATCAACGCCGGCGGCGGTTTCGGCGGTCCCGGCCGCGTGATTCAGCACGGCGTGAACGCGACGAACGGCTTTACGAGCCTGCCGTAGCGAGCTTGGGAGGATCTGCGGGAGTCCGTTACGGGGCGAGGCACGCCGGTGCCTCGCCCCGTGCATTTGGCGCGGGTGGATTCAGAGTTCGCCGAGGATTTCCTTGCGCTTGGCGGCGTACTCTTCCTCGGTGATCAGTCCCTTTTCGTAGAGGTCCTTGAGCGTGCGCAGCCGCTCTTCGATGCCCCGCGGAACCACGGTGGAGCCGGCCGGCGGTCGATGATCGCGACGACTGCCGCGGCCGAAGAACGGAAACCAAGAGGTGGTGCTGTGTTCTTTGCCTGCCGCCTCCGAGTCGCTCGTGTCGCCGGGGGAGCGGTCGGGCGGCGGCGCTTCCTCCCCGTTGCGACGCGCATCGAGCATGGCCGCCTTGGACTTGAAGTGGCGTCCCTGAAACTCGCCGCGATGGCAGTGGTAGTCCCCGCGGCGCCGGTCGGCGTGGCAGCCGTAGCGATCGAGCGGGCCGGCCGAATGAGCGGCGGCGCTCGAAGGAAGAGCGATCAACAGAATGAAGCCTAGTGCCGGTATGACGTGACGCATGAAACCTCCTCGCGAACTCGACTTACGGAACAGCCTTGAACAGTGCGCGCTGCACCTCTCGCTTGTACGAGGGGGCTTCGGCGATCTTTTCCACTTCGGTGAAACCCGACGAGCGCAGAAAATCGGCGATCCAACGATGCGGGTCCGATCCCATGTCCGGCAGTTTGCTCGCCCAGCTTTCCATATGCTCGTCGGACTGGCCCATTTCGAAGATTAGCACCTTGTCGAGGCGCCGCGCCAGCGCCGCCAGCAGGCGCCGGCAATGGTCCGGGCCACGCTGGTACATGATGTGGTGCAGGACGGAGAGAAAGATCGCTGCATCGAAACGTGGGAGTGCCTCGAGAAGCTCCAGGTCGATCTCCGAAATCATGAAGCCCGCGTGCGCAACGTCGCCGAGTACGACCTGACTGGTCGACGTAAATGTTCGTCTCAAGTCGAAGTCCACACCGACACAAAACGGCAGCCCGTGTCGGGCCGCCTGGAGGACGTAAAACCCCTCCGAGCATCCGAGGTCGACCAGTGAGCGACACTGGTACTGGTCGAGAACGGTGCGGATCGCCTCCCACCGAACCTCGCAGTCGCGCGTTCCGGGAGCGACGCGGCCGCTGCCGGCGACCGGTTGGTAGTTTTCGTAGCTGCGCAGGTGCAGCCGTTGGAGCAGTCCATACGCTCGGCGGAGCGTCGGCTTGATCGGCTTGCGCTTCACCGTCAGTCCTCTTGCTTGGTTTGCGGCCTGCGGCCGGGTCGGCGACAGAGTGATGGAAACATCGTGACGGCACAATCGGCACGGGCTACGATGTCTTCATGGCGGCGGGCGACCGCGAGGAAAAGGGCCTGAGACGGGTGTTCGTCTCGGGCGAGGACTTCTGCGGCGTTACCGACATCGGCTGTCTGAGGCGTCGAAACGAGGACTGTCTGCTGGTGAGCGCGTCGGATGGGTTGCTCGTCGTCGCCGATGGCCTCGGCGGTTTACCTGCGGGTGATCGCGCCAGCCGCAGCGCCGTGGATGCCGTTGCCGGGTTTCTCGAGGGGCGCCTCGGTCGCAGCGTGGCTGCAGGTGAAGCGCGGGAGATTCTTGCCGGTGCATTCGCCGCCGCCCAACGAGAAGTCACCGGAGAGGCCGCGCGTAGCGGAAACGCCGGCATGGCGACGACGCTCGTGATCGGCTGGGTCTGCGGCCGGCGGCTTTACTGCAGCCACGTCGGCGACGTGCGCGCGTACCTGCTGAGAGATGCATCGGCGGAGTGCTTGACGACCGATCACACGCTCGCCGCCGAGATGGTCGCCGCGGGGCGCCTTCCGGCGTCGCTCGTTCGGAATGTTCCCGAGCGCAACCTGCTCACCAGAGCGATCGGCCTGCCGGACGAAGAGGGGCCGTCGTTTACCAGCCGGGAGCTGAAACCGAACGACGCGGTCCTACTGTGCTCCGATGGTCTGTGGGAACCGGTCCTGGACGAAGAACTGGCGGCGAGCCACGAGGACATCCTGCGCGATCCGCGCGCCGCGGCGATCGAGCTCGTGGACCTTGCCATCACGAGGGGGGGCCGGGACAATATCTCCCTGGCCGTTGCTCGAATCCGCTGAGGTTCACGACAATCTTTGAGAGGAGAGATCAATTTCATGCGCATGACACGGGAAGAAGAAGACCGGCTGCTCGGCGAGGTCCAGATCGGAGTCCTCGCGACAGCCGACGCCCGCGGCCGGCCGGAAGGGTCGCCGGTCTGGTACGAGTACGACGGCGCCGTCGCCAAGATTCTCGTGCACAAGAATTCGCGCAAAGCCCGCAACCTGCGGGAGAACCCTCATGCGACGCTCACGGTCGATACGCGGTCGGCGCCGTACAAGGGAGTGATCCTTCGCGGTACGGTGCGCCTGTCGGGGCCGGATCCGGAGCTCCGGCGGCGGCTCGCGCACCGTTATCTCGCGCCGGAGGTAGCGGAACGTTATCTCGAGGCGACCGCAAGTCTCGATGAGGAAGACGTTCTGGTTTGTCTCGACGTGGCGAGCCGTTTCAGTTGGGATTACTCGAAGGGGTTGTGAGATGAAGCTATCCGGGAAGACTGCTTTCGTCACCGGCGCAGCCTCGGGAATCGGTGCCGCCGTTTGTCGCGCGTTTGCCGCTGAGGGAGCGCGCGTGTTCGTTACCGACATCAATGAGGAGGGAGCCGCTCAGGTCGCCGCCGAGTGTGACGCGCTGACCCCGGGCTGCCACGCGGAACGGTGCGATGTCACCGACAGTGCCGAGGTGGCACGTGCCTTCGAATCATTCGATGTGCGGATGGACCATCTCGACATCCTCGTCAACAATGCCGGGTTCGTTCACTCCGATCCGAAGTACGTCGAGGAGACGAACAGAACGCTGGAAGCTCAAGTGATGGAAGCGCTGTCGGGAGAAGGGATTCGCACGCATTGGCAGACGATCGAGCATCTGACGGACGAGATGTTCGACCGCATGCTCAAGGTCCACCTGTACGGCACGTTCTACTGTACGCGTGAAGCCTTGCGCCGGATGCGCGAGGGCGGGCGCGGCGGGCGCATCATCAACATGGGGTCGATCATGGGAAGCGCGTCACTGACCGGAGCGCCCGACTATTGCGCAGCCAAAGGCGCGATCCTGGCGTGGACGCGCGCGACGGCACGCGAGGCTGCCTCCTACGGAGTATTGGCCAATGCGATCGCGCCTGGATTCATCGATACACCGCTTCTCGATCCGCTCGACGAGGGCTCGCGCCGGGTGATCGTTTCGCAAACGCCCCTCGGCCGGTTGGGTACGGTCGACGAAATAGCAGGGGTTGCGGTGTTTCTCGCCGGCCCGGACGCGAGCTTCATGACCGGCCAGGTGGTGTCTCCCAACGGGGGGATTTACATGTCTCAATAGAGTCTTGCATGCACGGGCGAGACGAGTTTCCAAGAGCGGGGGAGAGCTTGGCGGCCGCGCCGGGGCCGGCGGGCGGTGCCGGGTACTTGCGCCGCCGAGGCCGCACGGCTCTGGTCCTGGCCGGGCTGCTGGCGGCCGCGCTACCGGCGGCGGGTCCCTGCGGAAACTTCGAGACCACGATCGAGGTGACCTCTGCGCAGGAGCGCGGGCCGGGGAGCCTCCGCCAAGCGATCGAACGGGCCAACGAAATCGGCGACAATGTGCGGATCGTTTCTCGATTGCCGGCGGGGTCCCGAGTCACTGTAACGGCTCAGCTTCCGCCGCTCAAAGGCTACGGCGTCCAGCTCGATGCACGCGGTCTGACGCTGGTCGGCGGGGCGTGCTGGCGGCCGGACGGCCGGCCCGGTTGCGATGGATTGGTAGTCTCGGGGCCGAACATCGTAGTCCGTGGCCTACGAGCGGAGCACTTTATGTTCGACGGCATCGCAGTGCGTGGGGCGAGTGCCGACCACGTGGTGATCGAGGACTGCCGGGCACGCGAGAACCTCGACGACGGAATTGGGATTTCCGCCAAGGCGGGCAAGGTGACGGTTCGCGGGTGCCTGCTGGAGAAGAACGGGTTTCGTACGAAGGGGAAGGGAATTTTGGTGTTCGATGAGGCCGATGCCGAGCTCGTCGACAACACGGTGCGGGGGAACCGCGACGGCGTGACCGTGAGCCGCCGGGCACGGGCGCGCCTACTGGGAAACCGCATCGTGGAGAATTACGACAAAGGGCTCGGCGTGGCCGGGGCGTATGTGACGGGTCGCGGGAACCGCATCGAGCGAAACGGAAGGCCCGCCGCGAGCGGAGAGAAACCGCCGAATGGCGACGGACTGCGGGTCACGCTCGGTTCGCGCGTGCTTCTCGAGCAGACGCAGATCCGCGGTAATGGGGATGCCGGGGTCGTCGTACTCGACGATTCCACGGTGAGTCTGGCAGGTGCGGTGATCGAGGAAAACGGCGGTACCGGCGTGGACGTACGCGATCAGGGGGTCATCGAGCTGCACGAGGTGTCCTTGGCGCGCAACCGCGGCGGTCCGTTCTCGGTCGCGGGCGCCGGGAAGATCGTGCGGACCCGCTGACGAGCGCCCGCCGTGTGCGGCCGCCCCGGGCGGCGAATCAGCCGCTGTCCCCCCGCTGCCGCTCGATCAGCGAGGCGATGTCTTCGACGATCGTGTCGATGCGGTAGTTCTTCGGCGTGTATACCGCTGCAACGCCCGCCGCCTCGAGCTCGCGCGCGTCGTCGTCGGGGACGATGCCCCCCACCACCACCGGAACGTCGGTCATTCCCACACTGCGCAGCCCCTCGAGCACGGCGGGCACCAGCGTCATGTGGGAACCCGAGAGAATGCTCAGGCCGACGGCATCGACGTCCTCTTCTTGCGCAGTGGACACGATCTCGTCGACGGTCAGACGAATCCCCTGATAGATGACGTCGAAACCGGCGTCCCGCGCGCGGACGGCGATTTGCTCGGCGCCGTTGCTGTGCCCGTCGAGTCCCGGCTTGGCCACCAGAAGGCGTGGCGTGTGCCCGAGTCGGTCGGCAAGCCGCGTGACGCGGCTCCGTGCTGCGTCCAGACTGGGGCCGCTGCCGGCGGCCTGAGCCGCCACGCCCGTGGGGGCACGGTATTCGCCGAACACCCGCCGCAGTCGGTCGGCCCACTCGCCGGTGGTGACGCCTGCGTGCGCACAGCGGATCGAGGCGGGCATGATATTGGCCCCCGTGGTTGCGGCTTCTTCGAGTTGCTCGAGGGCGGCATCGACGTCCGCTTGGTTTCGGCTTGCGCGAAAAGCACGCAAGCGCTCGATCTGTGCGCGCTCGGCTTCCGGGTCGACGCGCAGGACGGCCTTCTCGAGATCGGCGGTCAGCGGCGAGGGTTCGGTTTCCTGAAAAGCGTTTACGCCGACGACGATTTGCTCGCCCGATTCGATTCTGGCCACGCGCCGGCTGTTCGATTCGACGAGCCTCTGTTTCATGTAGCTCGATTCGACGGCTGCGACGGCTCCACCGAGTTCTTCGATCTTGCGCATTTCCGCTTCGGCTTCCTCGATCAGCTCGCGAACCCGGGCCTCGACCACCGGGGAGCCGTCGAACAGGTCGTCGTGTTCGAGCAGGTCGGTTTCGAAGGCCATGATCTGCTGCGTCCTCAACGCCCACTGCTGGTCCCATGGGCGCGGCAAGCCGAGGGCCTCGTTCCACGCGGGAAGCTGCACGGCTCGCGCTCGGGCCTTGCGCGAGAGCACGACGGCGAGCATCTCGAGGGCGATGCGGATCGCGTTGTTCTCCGGCTGTTGCTCGGTCAGGCCGAGGGAGTTGACCTGCACCCCGTAGCGGAAGCGGCGCAGCTTCGGCTCGGCGACACCGTAGCGCTCGCGGCCGATTCGGTCCCAGAGCTCGACGAACGCCCGCATCTTGCACATTTCGTCGATGAACCGGATTCCCGCGTTGACGAAAAACGAGATCCGTCCGAACACCCGCGCGAAGGTCTCGCCGTCGATCTCCGGCCGCTTCTTCACTTCGTCCAACACGGCGATCGCGTTGGCCATCGTGAAGGCGATTTCTTCGACGGGCGTGGCGCCTGCCTCCTGCAGGTGGTAGCTGCAGATGTTGATCGGGTTCCAGCGAGGCACGTGCGCCACGGTGTAGGCGATCACGTCACCGGTCAGGCGCATCGAGGGAGCAGGCGGAAAGACATAGGTGCCGCGCGACAGGTACTCCTTGATGATGTCGTTCTGGATGGTGCCCTGTAGCTTGGAGGCCTCGACCCCGCTGCGCTCGGCCGTGGCGATGTAAAGGGCTAGCAGCCACGCCCCGGTGGCGTTGATCGTCATGGAAGTGTTCATCCGGTCGAGTGGAATCCCGGCGAACAACGCTTCCATGTCGGCAATCGAGTCGATCGGAACACCGACCTTACCGACCTCCCCGCGGGCGATCGGGTGGTCGGAGTCGTATCCGGTCTGCGTGGGTAGATCGAAGGCCACGCTGAGACCGGTCTGGCCTTTGGCGAGGTTACGCCGGTACAGCTCGTTTGATGCTGCAGCCGAGCTGTGGCCGGAGTAGGTACGCATGATCCACGGCTTGTCGGGAACGCGGCGGCTTGGGCTCTGGGTACTCATGGCAGCAGGAAGGCTTAGCAGGCCGGGAAATCGGCTACAAGGCGCGGGCTCGGCAGCCGTTTGCCCCCGCGGTCGGGAGGCGAGGTGGTGGCTCGGGTCCCGGTGAAAGCGGGGAAAAACGATCCGCCGTGGAAGACGGCCGCCGACGCGGTCGTCTACCTACTGCTCAGGCTGGTGTGGGCCTTGGCGCGGGCGGTGCCGCTAGGCGCGCTGCGCCGCGGCCTCGAAGAAATTGCTGCCATGATCGGGAGGCTCGACCGGCGTCACCGAAGGGTCATTGACGGCAATCTTAGCCTGGCTTTTCCCGAGTGGGACGAGAAGCGGCGGGAGAGGGCCGTAACGGCGGCCTTTCGCAACTGGGGACGCATTGCTGCGGAAGTGATCCACGCGGACGAGTTCACCGGGCCGCGGATGCCAGCGGAGATGGCCGAGCTGCGCAGAGAGGTAGAACGCCTCGCTGCAGGAGGGCGCGGCGTGCTGGTGGTGACGGCACACCTGGCGAACTTCGAGCTCCTGGCCCGCGTTTGCGGTCGGGCCACGGGCCGCCGCATCTGGGTCTTTCACAGACCGCTCAAGAACCGGTTCGCCGATCGCTTTCTGAGCAGGCAGCGGGCTGCGGCCAACGTCATGTCGCTCGGTCGCGGCCTCGATGTTCGCGAAGCGCTGCGGGCGCTCGAGCGGGGGGAGGTCGTGGCAGCGCCGCTCGACCAGAACCAGCCGCGCGGGCACGGGGTCTTCGTCGACTTCTTCGGTGTCCCTGCCTGTACCTCCACGATGCTCGCGCGACTGTCGGTGGCCTCGGGGGCGGCGGTGCTGCCCGTGTTTGCCCAGTGGCGAGGGGACGCCCTCGGCATCATGATCGGCAGCGCGATCGAGCCCCCACCTGGGGTGGCCAGGCGCGGGGCCGAGCGCGCGACGGCGCTTCGAGACTTGACTCGACGCTACACCGCCGAGATCGAGGCCGCCGTCCGGCGCTGCCCCGAGCAGTGGAATTGGGCGCACCGGCGGTGGAAGACCCGGCCGGAGGGCGAGTAGGGGGGGCCGCCTGGGCGCAAGAGACCGGGCGCGGGCCCGCCTGGCGGGCTCCTCCGGGACCCAGTGGCAGGGGCAGAACGCGACAAAATAAGAAATGCTCGCCTTTTCGTGTCGAAATGATTTGAAATCGTTATCTTTGCGGCTTATGTTCAAACGACCGGCTGCAGTTGGTAGAGTGCGTCGCGCCGGCCGAGGCCGGCGGCGCCCTTCACCCTTGAGGGCCGGCCGCTAGGAATCAACCCGTTACACCAAGGAGAAGAACCGTGGGTGT
>CAZQYE010000076.1:0-9279 GCA_964597375.1 uncultured Myxococcales bacterium | reverse complement strand
GAACATCGGAGAGGATGCGAGCAGTACGACCGCAAGGACGCCTCTACGCGCGGATGTCGCCGAGGCGTACCAGTAGACCGCCAGCAGCGTCAGCCAGCCGGCGATCGCCGGCACGACACGTGCTTGCCACTCCCCCACGCCGAACCGCCGGTACACCGATCCGATCAGCAGGTACAGAAGTGAAGGCTTATGGTGGTAGGGTTGATAGGCGATCTGGGGCTCGATCCAGTTGCCCGTCTCGACCATTTCACGCGCGACTTCCGCGTGCTTGGACTCGTCGGGATCCCACAGCGAATAGCTTCCCAACCCCGCACCGACCAGGATCGCCGCCGCCACGGCGACGCCGACGAGGCCCAGCCAACGCCTCGGCAGGGTCGCCGCCGCGCTGCCGGCCGCCGCTGCTTGCTCACGTTGCATGTTCACCGGGACCGAACCCGACCCCACCCCTCGCGACCATGGCTTGCCCACCCGGCCTGCGCATCCTAAAAAACGGCCATGGAGATCCAGGACGGGCAGCCGCCCACCAACCAACTATCGGAAACCAACGGCGGGGAAAAGACCGACGACGCCTCGATCAGCGAACCGGTCGACGTCGCCGCGCGGCTCGAGGAAATCTTTCGCGGCTTCGAGGCGCGCGATGCTGCGTCGGTCGAGACGCCTGTAACGCTGATGATCGAACTCGAAGGCGAACACGGAGGGCGTCACATGTTGAGCATCGAGCCGGGCTCGATCCGCTGGACACCCGACCCGGCGGCCGACGCCGATACTACCGTTCGGGTACGCCTGTCGGTCGAGGACTTCCTCGCCATCGCCGACGGCGACTTCGACGGTCGTCTGGCCGTTTCCAGTGAACGAATCGAATTGGAAGGGGATCTGGAGACCGCAGAGAAACTGATCGCCTGGCTCGAACCCCCCGACGCCTGAGCGCGCCGGGGCGCCGCGGTCATGGATCAGCCGGCTGCGCCGGCGCCCGTGCGCTGATAGTGAACGACCGGCCCGTCCTCGGTCGATCCCTGCTTGGAAACCAGACGGCCGTCGAAAACGTCACGAATCACCTGCATCACGACCTCATCGTCGAACGGCTTCGACATGTAGAGGTCGGCGCCGACCTCGAGCGCCTTGGCTTCGTCGGACTTCTGGCCGCGGGCGGTGAGGATCATGACGAACACGCCCTGTAGCTCGGGATCCGAGCGAATGGCCCGGCACACCTCGTACCCGTCCATCCTCGGCATCATGACGTCGAGCAAGACGACCTTCGGCTTGCAACGGCGAACGGCCTCGAGCCCCTCGACGCCGTCCGAGCCGGTTTCGACCTCGACGCCTTCGGCTTCGAGAATGAAAGCCACCGTCTCACGGATGTTGGGCTCGTCGTCGACGAGTACCACCATGTCATTGAGCTGCGTGTTCAGCCGATCGGGTTCCATGCCGTTCTCCGCCATGATCGTCTACCTACCTCATGATGCCATTCCTGATGCGTCGGCCGCTACCGCAAAATGCGCCGCTTGTCGTCTGTCGCACGATCGTCAAATCGGTGACGCCGCCGATCAGGTCTTCGAGCCGCCCCAAGAAACCCATAACCAGCCAATTTTCCGTGGTTTTGGGCGGTTCCGGCGCAAAGCTCACCCTAAGGTTTAGCATGGACCGTGCCACCGGAGCCGGACCGAGGAACGCCCGGACGCGCGCAGACCGAGTGGTGCCGGCACGACCCGGGTCCGGCGCCCGGCGTCGGCGCCGGCTACCCTAGTCGGTCGCAGCCGCCCACGCAGGCCTGCGTTTTTCGAGGAAAGCGCGCATGCCCTCCTGGGCCTCGTCGGAGGCCCGCAGTCGGGCGATGCACGCCGCGGTGTAGGCCAGTGCCTCCTGCGGCGGCCGGCCCGACACGACGTCGACGAGCTTCTTGGCTTCGGCAAGTGCGACCGGTCCACCGGCCTTGAGCATGTCGGTCACCTTTTCCACCGCCGCATCGAGCTCCGCATCCTCGACGACTTCGTCTACCAGTCCGAGACGCCAGGCCTCTCGTGCGTCCAGGCGCTCGCCTGTGAGAAACAGGCGACGCGCGACCGCTGGACCGAGCCGGCGGACACAGAAAGGAGAAATGACGGCGGGAACCAGGCCCAACCGCACTTCGCTGAAGGCGAAAAACGCACTTGCTGCAGCAACGACGATGTCACAGGAAACGACCAGTCCGACGCCGCCCCCCATCGCCGGTCCGTTGACGCGAGCGACCACCGGCTTTTCAAATCCGGCGAGCCGGTGAAACAGGCCCCCCATCTTCATGGCGTCGCGCTCGTTCTGCTCGCGGTCCGCCGTTGCGACCTTGCGCATGAAATTGAGATCCGCACCGGCGGAAAACGCTTTTCCCGCCCCGGTGAGCACGACCGCTCGCACGCTCTCGTCGTCGCGCAGTTCGACTAGAGCGGCATCGATGCGATCCATGACCTCATCGTTGAGCGCATTGCGCACTTCCGGCCGGGCCAAGGTGATCGTTGCTACACCGCTGTTCTTGTCGATTTCGATCATCGTCTTTCCTCGATTCAGTGCCGCCAAGAAAAAAGCAGAGGCGGATCGCCTGATCGGCCGCCGCAAGTCCCGTTCGTGTACCGCCACCCTTTCCTTGCTGCAACCTGCCGCCGCCTTGCACGCCGGCCCCCTGGCTACTACCCTTGATGCCGATGCCCTGGATGTTGCTCGACAGGAAGGAGCACCCGCCCGGCGCCCTCCAGTCCGAAAGAGAATCGAACGAGGCCGGGCCTCCTCCCGGGGAGATTTCCCCGCCGCCCGTCGACGACACGTCCCTCGGCGAGCCCTCCCCCGAGCAGCCGCGGCGCCTATCGGCCGCGCCGACCTATGATGCGTGGATCCTGACGGGCTCGCTGCCCGTGGCCCTCGCTGAGGTGGGCGTCGTGGAAGTTCTGGTCGAAGAACTCCAGGCCCCGCGGTCCGTCTACGGCGCCGGCCTTGCCGCCGTTGCCGGACTGCTCGCCCGCGAGCGAAGTGCTTTCGACGTGCGCACGGCGTTCGAAGAGCTCCGCGCCGATCGACTGATTCCGCGAGCGCTCCTTCCGGAGCTGCCCATCGTGGGGCAGGCGGCGGCCCACCGTTGTCCGTGGGCGGAGTCCCGTATTACGCGGCTGGCCACTCGTGAGGCCGGCCGCCCCGACTTGTACGTCTTCGCGGGCGAACGCTTCGTGGCAACGACCGCGGATGGACGGGGAAAAGTCGAAGCAAACCCGGCCGCCGCGCTGTTCGTGCCGGTCGACGAGCTCGCGGCGCTCGATGCGGCTCTCATCGCGACCGTCGAACGCCGTTTCGCCCGCGTGTTGATCATCGCAAGCGCGGCGACACTGCGCGAGCCCGCATGCCGCGAGACGATCGCCCGCGCCGGCGAGGCCGGATGCCAAGTTACACTGCTACCGGTCGAGGTCGGCCGGCAGGTACCGCCGCACCACTACCTATTGCCGATCTGGGGAACCGTCGAGCGGTTGGTCGAACGTGGCAGAATCGCCGCTCGCACCTGGCTCCGGGAACGCAGCGACTCAGTCGGTGAGGTCAGCGCTCGAATGGACGCCTGAGGGCGATTCCGCCTTTTTCTCTCCCCCACTCTCGTCGTTCGTCTCCTCGCCGCTGTCCTTGCGATACCGGAGCGTCACGATCGATTCCTGCAGGGGCTGCCAGAACGGTGCTTGCTCGTACGCAGGATCGTCGGTCGTCGCCTTGGCGACCACATACTGGCTTCGGTCGGGAGCGAGCCCGACATAAAAGCTTTCGAACACATCCCCCTCGGGGGAACGCGTCACCAGAGTGAACGTGTAGAGTTGCTGCCCCCCGGCGACCGGAACGACGTCGCTCAGAGCCACCAGAGCCCCCTTGCGCTTCGCCGCTTGCTGCTGGTGGCTGATCCGCGCCAGTGAAGCGGCATCGGGAACGGCTGCCGGATCTTCGACGTCGAAAGCGTGGATCACGAGATCGAGACGGAAGTCGACCTTTTCGGCCTCGGGCACCTCTGCATAGACGAGGTGCACCTCGTTTGGAGCCGACCCGACCTGCCTCCACCCTTCGCCGGCGGGTGGCAGATAATCGAAGCCGCCGACGCGATAGTGGGCCTCGATCGGCGCCATCATGACCATCTGCGCCGCCGACGGTGCCTGCGTCAGAGCGACCGCCGCTGCCACCGCCGCCCAACAGAGCGCTCCCCGCACGGTCGCGCGGCTCATGCGTGCTGCTCGGCGCACGGCTGCGTGTGCCTGACCAAGGCCGTAATCAACGGCAACATATCCCCGCCCTTGACGACGTAGTCGCTCGCGCCCCAACCGAGAACCTCCTCGCGCCCGTACTCCTCGGGATACCCCGTGTAGACGATCACCGGCGTGTCCTTCTTGCCCGCGTAGGCGGGATCCTCGGCCAACACCTGGCACACGTGCCGTCCGTCGGCACCCGGCATCCGCACGTCGAGCACGATCGCATCGACGTCATGATGCAGCAATTTGGCCAAACAGTCCTCGGCGCTGGCCGCAGTGACGACCTGATAGCCGGTTTTCGAAAGGTACACGGACAGGATCATGCGGGCGTCCGGGACATCGTCGACCACGAGCACCGTCGGGTGGGTCTTTCGCCATCCGGGCCTTGAAGTGGACAGGACCGCACCCGGAGCGAACTCCCGCGTCGCCGAAACGGCCTTTTCCACGAGTTGCTCGATTCGCGGATCCGATCCGCCGTTGCCGCGCACGCCCGCCGCAGTGCCGGTTTGTAGCTGCGCCGGCGGCGCGCTGACGGGGAGGCGAGTGTCCCGAGCAACCGGGTCCGCCTCCGAGGCGGTCAACGCCGCTTGAAGCGCAGGACCGTTTCCTCCCGTGGCCTTTGCCACCGCACGGGCCTCGAACCCGGCGGATGCCTCGGAGGAAGGCGGCTCTAGCGGCGCGCTCGGACGCGGCGGGGAATGCTCGCCCGGCGGTTGCTCAGAGACGCCGGCCCCCCCGCTCGCTTCGGCATCGCCGGAGGCCTCTAGAGGGCGGACCCCGCCGGGCCATCGCGGGACGCTCGCCTCAGGCGCAGCAGCGCCGGCGGTTTCGGCCGCCTCCGGGCCGGCCGCCACCAGGATCAACAATCGCTCCTCGAGTTCCTCGATTTGTCGTTGCCGTTCTCCGGCGATGGCGAGCACGTCGTCGAGCCGGCTCTCGAGGCCCGACAGGCGGTTTTCGAGTCGGTCAAAGCGGGCTGCCAGCAGTTCGCTCAGCTCTCCGATCGCGGCGACCAGGTCCGCGTCCGCGCGCGGCGGCTCCCCGTCTTGGGCCGGCGGGCGCCGGGAAGGCTCGGGAGCATCCGGGTCACCAAGCTGTTGCTCGATGGTCTCGATCCGCTCGGTTTGGGCCTCCAGAACGTCCGCCACTTCGCTCAGGAGGTCGTTGGCGGCCTCTACCTTGCGGCCGAGCTGCTCGATGTACTCGTCGATCGACCCCCGAGTGTCGCCTCGCTCGCGCGGCCGCTCGTCGCCACCCTCGGCTTCCGCCAGACGGCCGATGAGCTCGTCGATGTGGTGCCTCAGTTCCTCGATCGTGTCCGCCACGTCCAGGCGTTCCAAGGTTGCTGCAACCGCGTCCGCCCAGCTACTCGTGCTGCCACCCGCCATAAACGCACTACCACCGCAGAGTGCAACCGGCTCCTGCCGGATCCGTTAACACCCTCGGCCGAGTGGAGTCAACCGTGAGCCCGCCCAAGCGAACGCCGATTCGGAAAATCCGGCGTCCCTACGGCTTCTCAGGGACCTTCGCGCTCTTGCGTGTAGTTTTGCCTCGGCAGCGTCGGCAGGTTCATGACGCTCTTGGGGAAAAAGCGGACGATGTAGTCCACGATGTCCTTCACCGAGATGATGCCCACCGCCTTTCCGACCTTGTCGACCAGCGGAATGTGACGATAGTCGCCAAGGCTCATCTTGTTCAGCGCGTAGGCGATCGAGTCCGACGGGCGCAGGGTCTCGGGATCGGGCGTCATCAAACGCCGGACCGGCGTCTTGGCGGGATCGATCCCCTGCCCGACGACCTGCGTCAGGACGTCCCGCTCGGTGAAGATTCCCTTGAGCTTTTCGCCGCGCGTCACCAGCACGCAGCCGACGTGCTCGCGCTGCATCAGCGCAACCGCTTCGAGCACGCTGGTCTGCATTTCCACGACGATCGGCGTTCGCGGATCCAGGACACTCACCGGCGCCCGCAGCGTCTCGGCGTTGAACGCTTTCTCTTCGCCTTCCTGCTCCTCGAGCGTCCGAATCGTTTCGTCTATGAACTCGGCAACCTCTGATTCTTTCTCGTCCATCGGTCTGCCTCCGGCGTCAGTCTACGACCCAAGTGTCCCCACTTGCAAACAGCTTGTCGAAATCGCCCGAACCGCGCTGCTCGGTGGCCTGCTCGATCTGATCGTAGACCAAGTCTTCGTAGACCGGCTTGTCCACGGCGTGCAGGACGCCGAGCGGAACGGGGAAGCGGCCCGCCTCGTGGTAACGTGGCTGCCACGCCAGGTTGGCGAGCATGAAGGCGATGGCGTCGTTCGTCTCGTCGTGGACCAGGATCTCCGATTCGTCCACCTCGTCGAGGGAGACCACCTCCGCCCGCATGTCCTTACCGAGCCGGAGGCCCTTGCGGGCTCCCTCGGGGCCGAAGATCATCGGCTTGCCGTGTTCGAGGTAGAGCTCGTGATCGAGGCGCGCGTCACCGGCCGTAACGGCTTCGAACGCACCGTCGTTGAAGATCACGCAGTTCTGAAGCACTTCGATCAACGACGCTCCGCGATGCTCGACCGCCCGCCGGATGACGGCCTGGAGGTTCTTCTGATCGACGTCCACCGCACGGGCGACGAACGTCGCCGCCGAGCCCAGTGCCACGGCAGGCGGCACGACGGGGTTGTCGACCACGCCGAGAGGGCTCGACTTGGTAACCTGTCCGAGCGGCGACGTCGGCGAATACTGCCCCTTCGTCAAGCCGTAGATCTCGTTGTTGAACAAGAGGATGTTCACATCGAAGTTCCGCCGCAGGACGTGGAGGAAGTGATTGCCTCCGATGCTCAGCGCATCGCCGTCGCCGGTGATGATCCACACCGACAGGTCCGGACGCGCGACCTTCAGGCCACTCGCAATCGCCGGTGCGCGGCCGTGGATGCCGTGGAACCCATAGGTGTTCATGTAGTATGGAAATCGGCTCGAACAGCCGATGCCGGACACGAACACGATGTTCTCGCGCGGGATCCCGAGTTCGGGGAGGACCTTTTGGACCTGCGCGATGATCGCGTAGTCCCCGCACCCCGGACACCAGCGAACGTCCTGATCGCTGACGAAATCCTTGCGAGTGAGTTTCTTGGCTTCTGCGGTTACGGCACTCATCGGTTACTCCTCGATGGCGGCGCGGATGCGCTCGGCTAGTTCGGCTGCTTTGAACGGTTGGCCTTGTACCTTGCTGATCGGCTTGGCGTCGACGAGGAACTGGTCGCGTAGCACCCGGACGAGCTGCCCGAGGTTGAGCTCGGGAACCAGGATCTTCTCGTAGCGACCGAGAACCTCTCCGAGACCGCGCGGGAACGGGTTGAGCCAGCGCAAATGCAGGTGGGCAACCTTGACGCCTTCGTCGCTCAGGCGACGAACCGCCTCCTCGATCGCGCCATGGGTGGATCCCCACCCTACGACCAGTGTCTCGGCATCCTCGGCTCCCGCGATCTCCGGCAACTCGAGCTCATCGGCAACCCGCTCGACCTTGCTGGCGCGGACTCGGACCATGCGCTCGTGGTTGGCCGGCACGTAGCTGATGTTGCCGCTGTCGTAGTCTTTCTCGAGCCCGCCGACACGGTGCTCGAGGCCGGGGGTTCCAGGTACGACCCAGGGCCGGGAGAGCGTATCCTCGTCACGGAGATACGGATGAAAACCCATCGCCTGAGTCCACAGCTTCGCCGGAATTTCGGGCAGCTCGTCGAAGGCGGGAATCTTCCACGGCTTCGATCCGTTGGCCAGGTACCCGTCGGTCAATACCATGACCGGCGTCATGTACTTGATCGCGATCCGAACGGCCTCGTACGTCGCGTCGAAGCAATCGCTCGGCGTGCACGCAGCGATCACCGGCATGGGGCACTCCCCGTGGCGGCCGTAAAGGGCCTGGAGGAGGTCGGCCTGCTCGGTCTTGGTCGGCAAGCCCGTGCTCGGGCCGCCCCGCTGCACGTTGACGATCACCAGCGGTAGCTCCACCATGACTGCCAAACCGAGCGCTTCGCTCTTGAGCGAGACCCCCGGGCCGGACGTGCCGGTAGCACCGATGGCGCCGCCGTAGGACGCGCCGATCGCGGCGCAAGCAGCCGCGATCTCGTCCTCGGCTTGGAACGTGACGGTGCCGAACTCCTTTAGCGCCGCGAGATCATGCAGGATGTCGCTGGCGGGCGTGATTGGGTAGGACGCGTACACGAGACGCTTGTTCGCTTTGGCCGCCGCAGCCATCAGCCCGTAGGCGACGGCCTTGTTGCCGGTGATGCTCGTGTACCGGCCTGGCTCGATCTGCGCCTTGGGAACCCGATAGCTCGACGTGAACAAGTCGGCGGTCTCGCCGAAGTTCCACCCAGCCTGAAACGCCTTCGTGTTTGCTTCGACCAGCGCCGGCGATTTGGCGAACTTCGTACGAATCCAATTGAGCGTCTCCTCGGTCGGCCGATTGAAGAGCCAGGAACACAAGCCGAGAGCGAAGAAGTTCTTGCAGCGAACGACGGTCTTGTTCGGCAAGTCGAGGTCGGCGAGCGCCTGGGTGGTCAGCTTGGTGATCGGCACCCTGAAGACCCGCACGCGGCGGACGAGCCCTTCGTCCTCGAGGGGATTGCTGTCAAAGCCCGCCTTGCGCAGGTTCGCCTTGGTGAAGGCATCCTCATCCGCGATCAAGCTGCCGCCGTCGACGAGGTCGCCGATATTCACGGCCAGCGCTGCTGGATTCATGACCACCAGGACATCGGGTTGATCTCCAGGCGTGAACACGTGCCGGCTCGAAAAGTGCAACTGGAAACCACTCACTCCGGCCAGCGTGCCGGCCGGCGCGCGAATCTCGGCCGGAAAGTCGGGAAACGTCGCCAGGTCGTTCCCGGCGAGCGCCGACTCGTTCGTGAACTGCGTGCCAGTCAGCTGCATTCCGTCGCCGGAGTCGCCGGCGAAGCGGATGACGACGCTTTCACGCTCCTCGACTGGCTTGCTGGCGGGGGAGGCGGTCGATGATACACCCACGGTTCTTCTCCTTGGTGTAACGGGTTGATTCCTAGCGGCCGGCCCTC
>CAZQYE010000075.1:0-9373 GCA_964597375.1 uncultured Myxococcales bacterium | reverse complement strand
CGATGCACGATCGTCGCACCGACCTGGCTCTTGATGTCGTCGCCGACCACGGGGAGTCCGCGCGACCGGAACTTGCCCGCCCACTGCTGGTTGGAGGCGATGAACACGGGAACACAGTTCACCATCGCCACCCCGGCGTCGAGGCAGGCCTGGGCATAGGCTTGTACCGCATCCTCCGAACCGACCGGGCAATAGCACACCAGCACGTCGGCCCGGGACTCCCTCAGAACGCGGGCGACGTCGCATGGCTCCTCGTCGGCGACGCGAAACGCCCGGTCCTCGGGATACTCAGCCATGTGTGCGGCCACCCCATCGAGAACCGGTCCCATGGAGACCGTCACCCCGTAGTGCGGCAACTCGGGCTGAAACACCGTCGTGCAGTTGGGGGGCGCAAACACGGCCTCTTCCAGAGGCCGGCCGACTTTGCGGCGGTCGACGTCGAACGCCGCGACCGGACGGATGTCGCTCGGCCGATAGCCGGCAACCGAAGGGTGCATCAAGCCTGCCAGTTCGTCACCGCCGGTGTCCCGGTAGTACTGCAGCCCTTGCAGAAGCGAGCTGGCACAATTCCCGACACCGGCGATCGCAAGCCTGATTTCGCCCATCTGCGGTTTCCTCCCAACCGAGCGGTGGTTGCCGGCGTCCGTTCCTGCCAACCTAGCACCCGCTCCCGTGCCACGGCGGACGCCGTGCGTTCCGCGCATCTTCCCGCCCTCCCGGTAAGCACCCCTGGACGGGCAAAAGGGCCCGGAAACGCCAACAAGCGAGTCATTCATAAATGTCTGTAACGCAATGTCAACAGCGGTCGCCCGGGCCTCTGCGGCAGCGCTTGCGCGGCCCCCTTGCGGCAACCGTCCGGGGCCAGACAGGGATTTTCATCGGAGCCCCGGTCACCCCGCTGGTCGGCCGGCGTTCGCGCCCATCCTCGTGACGTGCGGGCCGAAGCCGCCCGATGCGTGCGCCGCCCGCTCCGTCCCGCGTCAGCTCCCGAGCGCGGGCAAGGGGCTAGCCCCTCTTTGCACCCTCCGCCTCACCGGCCCCTCCTTGCCCGCTACTAGCCCTCTATCGAGCGAGGTCTGCCAGCGCCCCGCGGCGCACCAGGCTCGCTCTCATCACTGTCCTCCGAACGATCGAGATTACCTGCGCCGGTGTGCGGCCGAAGGGGCACGCACAGCCGCAAGCACCATGCGCGCACCGTCCGGCCATCGCAGGCTTTGCCGGTCGATTTGCGTTCCGGCGTGCGCACTCGAGCGTCGAGTTTGTGACGGTACACTCGTGGCACATCCAGCAAACGAAATATAACCAATTGATTTCGCTGTATTTTCTTGCGGAGCCAATGAGTGGCACCAGCTTTGCTCTCACGCCCCTTGGGAGCCGCTCCCGCAGCAGTCATGCGACGAGCAATCGCCTACCTGGTTTTCGCCCTTTTCCTGGCGCCGCGCGCGGCGGCCGGCCAACCGCTCGAACTGTTCTTCTACAGCCCGGAGTTCGCCCCGGCTAATCTGGGGATCCTCCAGACCTCCGTTGAGGCCTACCTGAAAGCACGTCATCTCACGGCGCACTTTCAAGCCTTCGCTCGCTACGAGGACCTTCGCTCTGAATTCGCCAAACGGCAGGTATCCTTTGCGATCCTCCCGCCCTGGATCGCCGAACGCCAGTGCCTCGGCAGAAGCTTGACAGCGATTGCCGAGCCCGTTCGCAACGGCAGCAGCCTTGATCGTAAGATCCTGGTCGCGTCGAAACACGCTGCCGGCAATCTGCGCTCGGCATCGGTCGCGGTGAGCGGACCGCGCGGCCTCGGTGGCGCTGCTCCTCCATTGCTCGGCGAGTTCGTTTCGAGTCACCCCAAAGCGAGGATCATCAACGTTCCAAAAGACGTGGACGCGTTGCTCGCAGTCAGCTTCGGCCAAGTCGAAGCGGCTTTCGTATCGTCCGCACAGTTCGAAACCTTGGCCCGAATCAACCCGGCGATGACGGCAATGCTCGAAGAGACTGGATACACCGCGGAGTCGCCATTTCCGCGACTCTACGCAACCGACGCGGCAACGGCACAGCGGATCGCCGAGATGACCGAGGCGGCCGTGTCCATGGGGGAAAGCGACGACGGCAAACGGCTCTTGCGTCTGATGGGGTACGACCAATGGCGTCCCGTCGACGCTAAGGACCGCCTGGTCCGCACTCCGTGTCCGAGCGACGGTGAGGAGACGAAACGATGAACGGCAGCGCGCGGAAACGTTCGATTCGATCGGCCGTGCTGGCGATGCTCATCGCCACGGCCCTTACCACCGTCGCCACGGCGGCCCCGGCGACGGTCCTCATCGTCAAATCGGACGATCTCGTCCAGTACAACCAACCGATCGAGTCGTTCCGTGCCCGCATCGAGCGCCCTGTTGCCGTGGTGAACCTTGCCGGCAAGGAATCCGGTGGCGAACGCATCCTACGGCAGCGCACTCGGGGCCTCGAGATCGACGCGGTCTTCGCTCTCGGAGGCCACGCCGCCTACCTCGCGCGCAAGGTATTTCCCGCAACGCCAACGGTCTTTGCGATGGTCCTCAATCGGGACCGAGTCGATTTGCGAGGACCCGTGACGGGCGTCGACGTGCAATTGCCGGTCGAATCCCTCCTTGCCCGCTTCAAGCTGCTGATGCCCGGCCTAAAGCGGATCGGTGTCATCCACAGCCGGGTGCTCGGCGACGCAGCCGTCGATCGGCTTCGAAAAGCCGCGTCTGCGGTACAGATCGAAGTGGTCACGGCGACCGTCCGCCACTCGGAGGACGTCGCAGGGGCGTACCGCAGAATTCGCGGCCGCATCGACGCACTGTGGATGGTTCCGGACCCGGTCGTGGTCACGAGGGACAACTTCGCCTATTTGAGTCACCGCACGAAGAACGACGGAATCGCTTTCCTGGCGTTTTCCGAGAACTTCGTCCGCGCGGGCGCGCTGATGTCGGTCTCTCCCAGCTACGACACGATCGGCGAGCAGGCCGCTGTGTTGCTCGAGCGCTTGATGGAGAGCCCCGATCAACCGCCGGCCGTCCAGCCACCGCTCGGTGCTCGCCTCGTGGTCAACGCTCCCGTCGCAACGGCGCTCGGCCTCGATACCAAGACGGACCTTCTCGGCAACGCCGACGCACTGATCGAAGAGCAGTGGCCGTAACCTGGTCGTTCAATTCTGTACGGAGACGACCCGTTTGTTCCGTCTGCGCAGACGACCTGCCGAAAATCACGGCGTGAAACAAGGCATGAGACCTGGCCCGCCTATTGCAGTAGGTCCCGGTGGGATTCTGCTTTCGCAGGCCCCACGGACATCGAGAGCCGCCGCCCCCGAGGCGGACGGCCGGAGGAGGATCCCTGGTGCTGAAAGCCCGTCTGATGGATGACAAGGCGGTATGGGGGCAGCGCGCGCGAGCCGTTGCGGCCGCGCTGATTCTGTTGCTACCGAGCACCCGTGCCCTAGCCGATTCGGACTGGTCCGGCAACGGCTCGACGGACGTGCCGACGGCCGACTTTGCAGCGGAGATCGACTTCTTCAGAGTCGAGTCCGACATCGTCACCTCCGTCTCGCGCCATCCGGAGTCTCAGTGGGAGTCGGCAGGAGCCGTGTACGTCGTCACCGGCGAGGCGATCCGCAAAGCCGGAGTCGAATCGCTCGTCGACGCGCTACGAATGGTTCCCGGCCTCGACGTCGCAGCGGTAGACCGGAACTTCTCTGCAGTTTCGGCTCGCGGACTGAACAACACGTTCGCCGACAAGATGCTCGTCCTTCTCGATGGGCGGCCCATCTACACGCCGCTGTTCGGCGGCACCCTCTGGCACCAGTGGGAAACGTTTCTAGCCGACATCGAGCGTATCGAGGTCATCCGCGGTCCTGGCGGAACGTTGTGGGGTGCCAACGCCATGAACGGCGTGATCAACATCATCACCAAGAGCAGTGAAGACACCCAGGGTCTCCTCGCGCGTGTCGTCGGAGGCAGTAACTACCGGGGACTCGCGGATCTCCGTTACGGCGGCCGCAGCGGCGGACTGAACTACCGCCTGTCGGCGCGCTACAACGCCGACGATGGATTCGGTGGCAGTGGCGGGGACCGGGTGGCGGACGACAATCAGGAGGTTCGAGCCGGATACCGGGTGGACTGGGATCTGGGACACGGACTCATGCTCCGGGGAAGCACGGAGTTCTCCGACAGCCGGATCGGTAACGAGGGACGCGAAGTCGGGACCGGCCGCATTCTCCTGCCCGGCCCCAAGTACGAAACACAGCTCGTATCGGGCGTTTGGCGCGCGGAAAAAGACTTCGCCGACGGATCGAGCGCGCACCTACAGATCGCGGGCGACTATATCGAGCGCGAAACGCCGTTCCTCGGCGTCACTCCGGGAGTCGGCTCCTTCCGCTCCTTCCGCCGCACGTGGGAAGTCGAAGTTCAGCACTCGATGCGCGTCCTGGAGCGACACCGGATCACCTGGGGCGGCCAGTTTCGCTACACGAACATCGACGTGGGGACCGCGACGTTCACGATCGGTGTGGACCGGTCGAACGACGGGCTGAACGTCTTCGGGCTGTTTGCGCAAGACGAGATCGATCTCCCCTTCGATCTGAAGCTTACGATCGGAAGCAAAGTTGAAAACAACACGTTCACCGGAACGAATTTCCAGCCCTCGGCACGCCTTGCACACCGCATGGGCGATGGAACGGTCGTTTGGGGGGCCGTTTCACGCGCCGTCAACACGCCGAGCTTCGGAGACGAAACGGTATCGTTTTCGTTTCCACCCGACACGACGTCGATTCCCGGCATGACGATCCTTCCGGTGTTTGCAGCCGACGGCAACGTCCGTGACACGAAGCTACTCGCCTACGAGTTGGGGTTGCGCCATCGCTTCGGCGAACACGTCTCATTCGATGTCGCCACGTTCTACAACGACTACGACGGCGTAGTGGCGTACAGCGGCAATACGCAGAACACGACACCGATCGATCCGACCACCCTTCTCGTGGAGACTTTTCTCGATAATACGTGGAACGCCTTTGGATACGGCGTCGAGGCCGTCGCGGACTTCGTCGCCGGAGAGCGCCTGCGCGGCCAGTTCAACGCAACCTGGCAGAGGATTTCGCTGGCCGGGACCCGCAATCCGAGCAGCCCGGCGTGGAAAGTGAACTTTCGATGCGAGGCACGCCCGCTGCCGGTACTCACGATCGTTCCGACGGTTCACTGGGTCGATGACGTGCGGATCCCGTCGATCTTCGGACCTGCGGTACCGGCACAGAGTGTGGGGGACTACGTTCGCTTGGATCTGGCAGCTCACTGGCAGCCGGACCCCGAGTGGCCAACGATCAGTCTCGTGGGACAGAACCTCACCGACCGGCGCCACGTCGAGTTCGCCGAACCGATCGTGAGAGCGCCGTCTCCGGTCACCCGTAGTTGGTTCGTGCGGGTCGAATACAAGCGCTGAGGACGCCGTGGACGTAAGCGGAAACAGCTGCACCCGGACCAACGTTCCGCCCGAGCGACGCCGCCGCGGCCTCGGCCTGCACTTCAAGCTCGTGCTCGCCGGTACCGTGACCACCTTCGTAGGCATCGCCATGGTGTCGTCGTTCCTGGTGTACCGGCAAACGTCCCTGTTCCATGACGAGATCACCCGGTCGACAGCCGCCATCCAGGCCGCCATGATCGAACGCGGGCGACTGCTGGCCGAGAGCACCGCGGCCAGCATGGAAAACGCAATCGCCGGCTACGATTTCGCGTTCGTTGCAAACACCGCCCAGTCGCTCAAGCAGCGAACCGACGAGCTCGCCTACGCTCTGGTTACCAACGATGCGGACCGCATCGTGGTCCACACCGACCCCGCTCAAGTCGGCCGCACGTACCGGTTTGCCCCCGACGGTGAGGCGCCCGATTACCGCCGGAGTCCCAGCGATCCGCACGTGATCGAGATCACCCACCCGATCGAGGTCGGCGGCAAGCGCTGGGGCGGTCTCGTACTTGCCTTCGATTTGCGACCGATTGAAGCCGAAGCATCCCACGCGATGATGCGCGGCCAGCGGATCATGCTCAATGCAACCACCGCCGCCATGATCGTTGCGATGATCGTCACGCTGTTCGGACTGACGGTCTCGGTTTTTCTCAGCCGGCGCCTGCTGCAACCGCTCAATGATCTTGCCGCCGATGCTGCGGCCATCGCCCAAGGCAATCTCGAACAACCCGTTCGAGTAGTCGATTCGGAGGACGAAATCGGGTTCTTGGCCCGGCAGTTCGAGCGGATGCGGCAATCGATTCAAACCTACGTCGGCGAGCTCGTCACCGCCCGCCAGGCCGCCGAAGAAGCAACCCGCGAGGAGCAACGACTGCGTGCGCAGATCGAGGAACACTCCAAGCTGCTCGAAATCAAGGTCCAAGAGCGGACGGCCGAGCTACAAGAAATCAACGAGAGGCTCACCGAATACGACCGAATGAAATCGGAGTTTCTCAGCAACGTGTCCCACGAGTTGCGCAGCCCGCTTGCCGCGATCGCCTCGGCGGCAAAGATCATCGGACGCTACGGGGACGAGAACAAGAAAACGGGCAAGAAGTTCAGCGCCGTGATCACGGACGAAGCGGATCGGCTCGGCCGCCTGATCAACGACCTGCTCGACCTCGCGAAGATCGAGGCCGGGCGCGTGGAATGGAACATGACGAGGATGGAGAACCCCGTCGAACTGCTGTCGCACGTCGTCTTGACGTTCCGGCCCCTTGCCGAGGAACGCGGGATCGAACTCGAACTCGACGCTCCCGAGCGCCTTGCCGCGGTGCAGCTCGACCGCGACCGTATGCTCCAAGTTCTCACGAACCTGTGCAGCAATGCAATGAAGTTCACCCCCGAGGGCGGCCGCGTGGTGGTCTCTGCGCGCGAGACGCTGTACCAGGGGATCCCCTCTCTAATGGTCGCCGTTCAGGACACCGGCCCCGGGATCCCCGAAGACCAGCTCGAGAAAGTGTTCGACCGCTTCCATCAGGTCAAGGCCAAACGAGACGGGAACAAGCCCAAGGGCACAGGCCTCGGCCTTGCGATCTGCCGCGAGGTCGTCAACCACCACGGCGGCGCCATTTGGGCCGAAGCACCGCCTGAGGGCGGCGCCCGCATGGTTTTCTGCCTGCCGCTCGCCGACGCAGGCAGACCGGCCACCGCCGATTCGCGAGAACCGCTCGCGACGACTCCCCACGAGGCAGTCTGAAAGCCGTAGGAAAGCACTCTCGGGGTTGACTGCCCCCACCGGGGCTGGTACCGCTGCCCGCCGTGCCCAACGGTAGAGGAAACGGCCGGCCGCCCGATCTCGACATCGATCGGATGATCTCCGAAGCCTTCGATACGCTGCGCCGGCGCATTCCCGGCCGGATCGGCGCCGGGATTCTCGTAGTCGTCGCCCTGCTGGGCTGGCTTGCCACCGGCCTCTACCAGGTCAATCCGAGCGAAGTCGGGATCGTGTTGCGCTTCGGGCGGGCCGTGGCGACGACGCCGCCGGGACTGCACTGGCACCTGCCGTGGCCGATCGAGCGAGCTCTCAAGCCGCCGGTCACGGTCGTGCTCAAAGAAGAAATCGGATTCCGCACGATCGACGTCGGCCCTCCTGCGCGTTATCGAGAGGTCACCGAGGAATCGCGGATGTTGACGGCCGACGGCAACATCGTCGAGCTCGATTTCATCGTTCAGTATCGGATCAAGGACCCGATCGCCTTTTTGTTCCGCGTGCGCGACCCGTCGGAAACGCTGCGTGACGCCGCCGAATCGGCCATGCGTGAGGTCGTCGGCCATACGACCATCGACGAGGCCCTCACTGAAGGCCGGCTGGCTATCCAGACCGAGGCCCAGACGTTGCTCCAGCAGATCCTCGATCGCTACCAAGCAGGCCTCTTGGTCACCACCGTCAAACTCCAGGACGTCGTACCGCCGGGGCCCGTACAGGACGCGTTCAAAGACGTGATCAACGCCGAGCAAGACAAGGCACGCATGATCAACGAGGCCCAGGGGTTCGCCAACGATATTCTGCCGAAGGCTCGAGGTACGGCCGCACAAATGCTCAACGAGGCTGAAGGCTACGCCGCGACCGTCGTCAAGCACGCGGAAGGCGAAGCCAAGCGTTTCGAGCTGATGCGCGAGGCATACGCCCAGGCACCCGAGGTGACGCGCACGCGCCTCTACCTCCAAACCATGGAAGAGGTGCTGGCAGGCGCCAAGAAAGTCGTCCTGGGAAAGACTGCTGCATCGAGCGTGCTGCCCTTGCTGCCGCTCGGCGATCGTACGGGAACAGTCGGCGCGGCGCTCCCGCCGGCCGGGCACGCAACGTCCCCGGCAGCGGCGAAGGCGGAGGGATCTCGATGAAACGAGCACTCCCAAGCGGCCTTGTCGCTCTGGCGGTCGCCTTCGTTGCAGTCTATGCGACCGCCACATTCCAAGTCGGAGAATGGCAGCAGGCGGTCGTGCTGCAGTTCGGTCGCCCGGTTCGGACCGTGACCGAGCCGGGGCTACACTTCAAGAAACCATTCGTACAGAACGTCGTCTACTTCGAAAGACGCCTGCTCGAATACGATGCGGCTCCCAAAGAACTGATCACTCAGGACAAACAGCAGCTCGTGGTCGACAACTACTCGCGTTGGCAGATCGTGGATCCCCTCAAGTTCTACCAGACCGTGCTCACCGAAGCCGGCGCCCAGTCTCGACTCGACGACATCATCTATTCGAACCTGCGCGAGGCGATCGGCCGCATTACCCTGCGGGAGGTCGTGTCGGGAGATCGCGTGGCGCTGATGCAGCAGGTCACGGAAGAGTCGAACAAGCGCGCCGCCGGCTACGGCGTCGAGGTGGTGGATGTGCGGATCAAGCGCGCAGATCTGCCGGCCAAGAACGAACAGAACGTTTTCGAACGCATGCGCACCGAACGCGAGCGACAAGCCAAGAAGTTTCGTGCAGAGGGCGAAGAAGAAGCGCGTAAGATCCGATCCCAAGCCGAGCGAGACCGGCAGGTCATCCTCGCCGAAGCCCAGCGCAAAGCCGAGATCGCGCGCGGCAAGGCGGACGCCGAAGCCACACGGATCTATGCCCGCGCCTACTCGGCCGACCCGGAGTTCTACGAGTTCCTCCGGAGCCTCGAGACCTACCGCAAAGGTCTAGCGTCCGAAACGACGCTGGTACTCGACCCGTCGTCGCCTTTGTTGCGCGTCTTCGGCGCGGGCGGCCGTCGCCCCGGCGAGTAAACGATCGAGACAAGATCAGGAACCGAGACTGCTGCCCGAAACGCGACAGACAAGGTCTCCCGTGTCCAAAGCCATCCGTGTGTGTGTCCGTGCGGAGACTCAGGTCGCTCCCTGCACGCACGCCCGGGTCAGGCGACCGGGGAAGCTCC
>CAZQYE010000074.1:0-9396 GCA_964597375.1 uncultured Myxococcales bacterium | reverse complement strand
ACCGCGCGGCGCTCGTCGGCGATCGAATCCGCAAGCGACTTTTCTTCGAAACCAACGATGCAGCGGAGCATTTCGCGGACTGCAACGGCAGGCTTCTCCGCCAGTTCGCAGGCGAGGGCGTGGGCGCGGTCGAACAGCTCGTCAAGCGGCCAGACTTCGTGGACCAGGCCGATGCGAAGCGCTTCGGGGCCCGAGATTTTCTTGGCGCGCAGGATCATATCGAGCGCGTGGGCACGGCCGACGCAGCGGGGAAGACGCGCACTGCCGCCCCAGGCCGGAACGGTTCCAAGCTCGAGCTCGGGCAGGCCGATCTGCGCACCTTCGGCCGCCGCCAGGCGGAAATGGCAAGCCAGTGGCAGCTCGAGGCCGCCGCCGAGACAGTAACCGTAGAGCACCGCGATCACCGGCTTGCCAAGATGCTCGATCGCATCGAGAACGCGCAGCCTCTGGTCGAGTACCGCCTCGATGCCGCCCATGCGCGCAACCCCCTCGGGCAACTGCTTGAGGTCCATGCCGACCGAGAAGTTTTCGGTGCCGGCGCCGCGGATCACGACGGCGCGTACACTGTCGTCGCCGGTCAGACGCTCGACTTCCTGCTCGAGCGCATCCATGAACTCGAGGCTCAGCCGGTTTCGCGGCGGATCGTTGATGATGATCGTTTCGACCGGCCCATCGCGTTCGACGATCATGGGCTCTGTTGCCGGTCCACTTCGCTCGGCCATGTCGTTCGGTCGCCTCCTCTCGTTAACTATTCATAGCGCGATCGCAGCCTCGGCAGCGCCCGCGGGCACACTAGGCCCAGCGAGCCTCGATCAGACGGCGTGCCTGCTCTTCGGGCCATACCACTTCCCCCACCTTGCGACCAACGTAGCATGGCATCCGGCCCAGATAGTCTTCGGCAACCCCCAACGCCTTGGCAGGTCGCGAGCAGGATCACCATGGTACAGCCCACTCCGATCGGAACCGCTCTCGGTTCGGGCGGCTCACTCGACACTCGCTCGATCGTCCGGCGAAGCCGCACGCGACATTCCACGCGCCGCCCGGTCGAGCAGGTCGCCGGTCGCAAGCTCAGCAGCGAGGTCGCCGAGACACGCAACCAGTGCTTTTTCGATGTCCTCACGTGACGGACCGATCAATGTTTTCTCAACGGTGCGGCAACCGAGGCGTTTCGTGATCGTCCGGTCGGGGCGGCTCTCAGGTTGCACGTCTAAAGCAACGTCGATCGTTGCAACCGCGTTCCAATGCGTGAGCGTCACCGGCGTTTCGATCTCGAACCGTTCGATACGGCCGCGAACGATCACGTCAGAGGCGGCCTCAACGACCTCATGGCCCGCCACGCGACATCCCGCAGCGAGTGCGTCTCGCACCACGTCGGCAGGCAAGCGCGCTAGGTACACGTCGTGCGTGACGACACCAAAAGCGGCCGTGCGCTTGCCGATCAAGCGCGACTGCTTCTGCCCGCGCTGGTCCGTAAACGTCTCAAGCCGAACGCGTAGCAAGGCAGCACCCATCGGCCTCGTGGCTCGAGCCGGGCGGATCTCCTCTGGCGCGGGATCGATGACCATGCGACCGACCGCCTCGTGCGCCCGGCCTTCCCCGCCCTCCTGCTTGGATTCGGCCTCCATGGGCTCGAGCTTTTCGCTCTCCGCCGGTGTCCACTCGTCGATGCTGCTGCTCAGAGAACTTCCCACCGGCAGCTTGGCGAGTTTTCGTCGCAGAAGGATGCCGTCGTCGCCGAACTCGAGCAGCAGGACCCGGTCTCTGGCGATCGGCGCAGCACCACCGGCGGCCTGCCCCGGACCGCCAACGAGCCACAAGACGTAGCCCAGCGCCGTCTGCCAGTGATAGACGAACACCCGGTCGCCATCGAGACTCGCCGACGGTTCACCGAAGCGCAGGAGGACGTCCTCTCGGGTCGTCTCGCCCGGCTCGAGCCGCACGGCCTCGGCCTGTTCGATCGCCCCGTGCCCGGCAAGCAGGCCGTGCTCGGGGGTAATCACGGGAACCACGACGCAACCGGCGATCGCGAGGGACGCCACACTAAGAAGAGCCACACGGCCCAGCGGCACCGGCGACTTGGTTTCTTTAGTGGTTCCACGCCGCACGATTCACCGCCAGTTGGTCCAACCTGCCACGGGCTGTCGCGCCGTCGGGTGCCGCCCGGGGTATCCCCTGTCCGCCGACCACGCCCAAACGATCGGGAGCGCCGAGCGGGGTTGCACTCGGGCAAGCAGAAGTCATAGTACCGGCTCCATCGTCGGATCAGACGCCTAACGCGCGCTCACGAGCGAGTGCTTTTCCAACACTCCTTCGTTGCGAAATACCAGCACGAGGCTGTAGATCTCGGGCTCCCAGTGCGTCAGCGCCGGGTGGAGCTCGCTGCGTCTGGGCCAGTACACGCGCGCGATTCCATCGTCGCCAACGCGGATCTGGTAGGTGAGGATACGTCCCCCTTCAAACTGCGCGGACGGGGTGCCCAGCTTGAGCAGGACTTCTTCCCGCGTCGTCACGCCGTCACGCACGAACGACAGCAAGTCCGAACGGATGATGTCGGCAGCGGGAAGCGGCTGAACCTTCGGAGTGGTGCACGCGGTCAGAAACGCCAGGATCGGCAGCGCCGTTACAAACGCAAGCGATCGCACGGAACGCTCGAACGGCCGCCCCTTCAGCATCGGCGGATCACTCGCCCGCCCACACCCGCGGCCGGCGGCCCTTCCACGGCATGGCCTGCTCGAGCTGGGCGGCCAGACCGATGAGAACGTCTTCGCGGCCGTACGCACCAACGAGCTGAACGCCGATCGGCAGGCCGGCGTCGTTCCAATGCAGCGGAAGGGACATCGCCGGCTGACCGGTCACGTTGAACGGCGGCGTGAAGGCAATGAGACCGACGACCTTTTCCGTGTGGCCGAGTGGGTTGTCGGGAGGCGGAGCCAGATCGCCGAGCTTGGGCGGCGGCTGCGTGATCGTCGGCGTCACGAGCACGTCGAATCCTTCGTCCCACCATGAGGCCATGCGGCGAGTGTAACCGTCGAGCCACTTGCATGCCCCCACGTACTGGGGCGCCGTCACAGCGCGTCCCATTTCCGCTAGGCCCCAGGTCGGTGGCTCGACTTCGTCGGCGCTGACCGTCCGGCCTACGGCCGCTCCCCACTCGTCGAGCGCCGCCGCCGTCCAGCTCGAAACGATCGTCATGAAGTTCGCCGTGGCTTCGGGGAACTCATCGAGCGCCGCCGGATGTGAGGCCTCGACCGTGTGTCGCAGGCTCTCGAGCGCCCGCCCGGTCGCCTCCAGCGCGGCAACGCAATCCGGATGTAGCTCGCCTAGGCCGGCCGGCATCGTCATGGCGACGCCGATCTTCAATGAGCTTGGTTTCGCGCTCAGCTCCTCGACATACGGGCGACGCGGCGGCGGCGCGACGTAGGGATCGCCGGGCATCGCACCGGCGACTGCGTCGAGGATCGCAGCGCTGTCGCGCACCGTACGCGTAACGACGTGCGAGATGACCAGGCCCTTCCAGTACTCGCCGTAGTCGGGGCCAAGAGAGATCCGGCCGCGCGAAGGTTTGAGACCGACCAATCCACACTCGCTCGCGGGAATACGAATCGAGCCGCCGCCGTCGCTAGCGTGTGCGGCCGGCACCATGCCCGAGGCGACGGCCGCCGCCGACCCGCCGCTCGAGCCGCCGACCGAATGCTCGGTGTTCCACGGGTTGCGCGTGGGGCCGTACGCGACCGGCTCGGTCGTCACCGTAAGCCCCAGCTCCGGGGTATTCGTCTTGCCGAGCCAGACGAAACCGGCCTCGCGGAACTTGGCGGCCAGGTATGCATCGTGATCCGAGACAAACTCGGCGTCCTTGAGAAAGCGCATACCGCAGTGAAACGGCTCGCCGGCGGTGCAAACGTCGAGGTCCTTCATCAAGAACGGAACGCCGCGGAACGGACCGCTTCCCAGATCGCCCGAGGCGGCCCTTTCGCGCGCCTGTTCGAACAACGGGATGATTACGGCGTTGATCTCGGAATTGACGCGTTCGACGCGTTCGATTGCGGCGTCGATCAGCTCGACAGGGGTTGCCTGACCGGTTCGTACGAGTTCGGCCTGCGCCGTTGCGTCCATGACCGCTAGATCGTCCATAGTAATGCTCCTCCCGGCGGAACGTTTGCAGGAAGAATCAGTGTTGGCAAGCGCCGTGGGGGCGGACCCGGGCACCGAGGACATTCGGCCGCGCGGCAGGCGACCATGAAGCACCGCGACCGCCCGAGCGGGCCCGGGTTGACTCAGACGGCGGCCGGCCGTACCAGTGCCGGCACTGCGCGGACCTCGGCCGGTTCGCCCCAGGCAGCGTCGGGCGGTTTCGAGGGCGGCAAAGGACCGGGCGACCCGGTAGCCGGTGGCGGGCAACCGAAAGCGGTGCGTATTCGGTGGACCGACCGCGTAAGCCCGATAAGCCGAGCACTCTGGCAAACGCGGAGCCTGCAGTCCGAATGCTGCCGCGCTGAGGCAAAAGCCACCGTTGAGACGCAGGCGGAGATGCTTCGCCAGCGACGAGAGAGGAGAGTCACAGAATGCTCAAAGTCTATGGAGTCGGCGCGTCGCCATACGTGCGCAAAGTGCGAGCGGCGCTGCTCGAAAAGAACGTTCCCTACGAGCTGAAGATCGTTTTTCCCGGAGACAGCTCCGAGGAGTACCGGGCGATCAGCCCACTCGGGAAGATTCCCGCGCTTGCCGACGGGGACTTCACGGTGCCCGATTCTTCGGTGATCTGTGCGTACATCGAGAAGATCCATCCCGAGCCTGCGCTTTATCCCGCGGACCCGAAAGAGCTTGCGCGGGCGCTCTGGTTCGAGGAGTACGGCGACACGGCCCTGGCCGAGGTACTCACGCTCGGCGTTTTCTTCCAGAAGGTTGCGCGCGTCCTGCTGCGCGGCGAGCAGCCCGACATGGACGTCGTCAACGAGGCGGTCAACGAGCGCGCACCGGGCCTGTTCGACTACCTGCAGGGACAGCTCGGTGACCGCGATTTTCTGGTCGGCGATTCGCTGACGATTGCCGACATCGGCGTCGCGACCCAGTTCGTGAACTTCGCCCACGCCGGATACGCAGTCGACGCCGAACGCTGGCCGAAGCTCGCTGCGTACGTCGATCGCATCCTCGGACGCGAGTCGTTCAAGGCGCTGATCGAAGAGGAGAAAGCAGCGCTCCCGCCGCCGGCGTAGCCCCGGCTCCTAGGCGATCAGCAGGCGACCGGTAGCGGCGGCCGTTATGGCTGTACGATTTCCGAGACGGCGACCTCGCGGCACTCGCCGGCGCTCACCTGCGCGGCAATCGACGAGGCAAGCACTCGGCGGGCCACACCGGCCTCGAGCGGCGGGCGGCGCCCTTCGAGCACCGCGTCGACGAAGTCGCGGCCGGCGAGCCGGAACGACTCCCCCCAGTCGGCTGGCAGGTCATGAAACGCCCGCGTCTCGCCGTCGCGATAGAGCACGACGGAAGGCTCTTCGAGCAGCTTGCCTGTACAGCGGTTGATCCAGATGATGCCGTCGACGCCGTGGATCTCGGTGCGCTCCTCTCCGACGTAGTACTTCGAACGGACCTTCAGACCGATCGATGGGATCACCTCCCATGAGCCCATACGCGCGGGCTCGCCCGCATACGTCCAGCTGATGAGCGCCGTGGCGTCGAAGCCTCCCTCGCCCATGTAGTCGATGAATGCATGGACCCGCTCGATGTCGGCATCCATGAAAAAACGCGCCATGTGGAAGCAGTGGTACCCGTGGTCGAAGGTCATCTGGCCGCCGCCGCAGCGCTCGCGATCGAGCCGCCATTCCCAAGAGGAAGGCTCGACCGGCCAGCCGGCATCGGGCCGGCCGGCCGCCGTCTTCAGCCGAACCGACAGCGGCATGCCGATGGCCCCTTCCTCGATCAGCTCCTTGGCTCGCACGTGCGGCGGGTAGTACATGTAGTTCTCCAGAACGCGGAAGATCCGACCGGATCGTTCGGCCGCCGCGGCAATCCGGTCGAACTCCTCGATCGTGCGGGCCGGCGGCTTCTGCAGGGACACGTGCTTGCCTGCATCGAGAGCTGCCACCGCTTGCTCGGCGTGCAGGTGATGCGGCGTGAGAATCTCGACGGCATCGACGTTTGGGTCCTCGAGCACCTGCACAATGTCGGTGTACGCTTTCTTGGCGCCCCACTCGTCGGCTCGCCGCTGCGCGACCTCCTCGCGCGCATCGCACGTCGCATAGATCTCGGCCTTTGGATGATCGAGGTAGCCGAGGCACTCGACGTCGGCGATGCGGCCGCAGCCGACCATCGCAATCCGAACTTTGTCCGCTGAACCCACGACGCTCACCTCTCGCGCTTAGCTCGCGGCGACGGGCCGCCGGAAGTCGACTCCCCCTCGCCGCAACGATCTCCCGCGCTCAACTACACCGGCAGCCACACTAGAGCCAGAACACCAGTGGCCCGTCCCACCCGCGCAAGCGTTCGTTTCGCGTGGCGCTTTACAACGGGCCAGCGCTCCGCCGAAGCGCCGAAAGCCACACGCGGGCCATCACGGCCCCTATGCAGAGTAATACCGCAGCTCGAGGCGGTTGCCGTCCGGATCGCGGACGTAGATGGCCGTGCCGCTTCCCCGTGCGCCGCTCAGTCTCATCGGACCCTTTTCGGTCGCCACGCCGGCCCTTGCAAGCCGGTCGAGCAGACCTTCCCACTCGTCTTCAGCGACCGCGATGCAGAAGTGATCTACGTTCCCGGCACCCAACCCGCGTGATCCGCCCCAGTGCTCGGGACCGAGCAGGTCGATGATCGACTCCGGGCCGATCCGGACGGAGGCAAACGGCGCCTTGCCCGAGCGCCACTCGTCCACCCGCTCCGCCGCCAGGCCGAGCACGCCCGAGTAGAACGCCAGCGATCGCTCGACGTCGGCAACGCACAATACGATGTGATCGAGTGCCCCGCGCACGGGCTCTGCCACCCTCAGTGTCCCGGCGCAGCCGTATGGCCCGGACGGAAGCGGAAAATCTGATACGGGGCGTGCTCGCGCATGTGCCGCTTACTGACGAACAACACGTGATGCAGCGCGCTGCACGTAACGTATAGATACCCGTCCGGCCCGAAGCTGAACCCGTCGGGCCAGCGCAGCCTGCGGTCCTTGACCAGCGTCGTCAGCCGCCGGTCCTGCCCCAGCAACACGATCGCCGAATGCTCCATGTCCGAGAGGTAGATGTTCCCGTCGTTGTCGGTCGTAAGGCCATCGCTCAGCGTCTTGCCGGCGAACTCTTCGACGCGCGCCGACAGGTCCTCGTCACCGGCATCGGCGTCGAGTAGGTCCGACGTGGCCACTCGATACAGCCGGCTCCCGGTGACCGGTCCGAAGTAGAGCCAACGCCCACGCCGATCGAGCGCAATCGAGTCCACGCCCAAGCGCAGCGCGTAGATGCCAAAAGCGACCATGTCGCGCCCGGGAGCCTGAATCATGTAGCCCTCGGGCATCACCGACCTGTCGCGCTCGAGCACCCGCCGGCTCCGCCGCCTCACGGTATCGTAGATCACCAGCGCCGGGCGCTGAAAGAGCGGACTCGTATCGGCGATGTAGATCGTACGGCCGTCGGGCGAGACCTGAAAATCGTTGAGCATCGAGCCGAGCCCGGCAACCTCGGAGGGGAACTCGTAGGTGTGGACCAGCCGATCCGTCTCCAGATCGAACGCCGTAAGACGCGGCCTGCCGCGACCGTAGTCGGCGAAGTCGAGCACCCAGAGGCGGCCTTGACGGTCGATGCGAATCGAAAGGACCGACTGAAAGTAAGGCACCTCCTCGGACGGCCTCTGCCATTTCTCGCTCGGGTATGGAACCGGCCGTCCGCCGTCGAGACGGGCTACTTTGATCGGGGGGTCGCCGTCGGGATGCAGGGTGAAGAAAACCCGGCCGTCCGGCGCAACGGCGATGTTCCCGGGCGGGTAATCGAGATTTGCAACGACCTCGAGTACGCTTCCGTCGAGAACGGGCTCGGTGGTACGGTCCTCGAGCCGCTCGCCGCTGCCGAAGCGATAGCGTACGAGGCCGAGCAAGACCACGAACGCCAGCAGTAGGCCAAGCGACACTCGGGCCAATCGTCTCATCCCAACCTCCGTTTGCCGCGCCCGCGAGCTCGCGGTCTAGGCCATCTTCGATGCAGCAGTCTTACTGCGCCGCTCGTCCGCAACGCTCGCGTGCCACCGGCGCCGCCCCACACCAAGTGATGCTCCCGCCCAAGAAGCAATCCGCCATGGCGGCCAACGCCTCCAAAGCTGTTCGGCCGACATAGGTTGCCCCTGACCGTCTCCACAAGGCCGAGAAAGGGCGACACACCAAGCCGCATCACCGGAACTCCAACAGGTGACAGACCTCGAAGCCGTCACGGAAGCTGATCGAGAAGCGCGCGAGCGCTGCTCGGAACCAGGTCGACCTCGCCCCGGAACAGCACCGCCTCAGGATCGATTTCGCTGCCGTAGTAGCGCCGGTTCGCCTCCGAGTCGGCGGACAAGTACGTGCCCTCGAACGATACGCCGAGGAACGCGCCCTTTGTACGGGCATAAGAAAGGATGTCGGCATTCAGCTTGACGTCCACGCCCGCCTCGGCACGCCGGCCGACGGGGCCGGCGGCCACCCCGGCGTCTCCACCGAGCGTCAAGCGGCTTTCGAGCAGAGAGCGAACGCCGCGTTCCTTTCTGAAGAACAAGACTAAATCGGTTGCCTGCGCTCCCCACTGCAGGCCGAAGCTCGGCCCCCCGAGCTTGATGAACACCGGCGGACTCCACTCTCCGCGGCTGCTGCGACACGTAATCACACCGCGCCCGTAACGGGCACCAAACAAAAACGCCCCTTTGACCACGTGTGGCACCACCGCAATGCACTTTGCTTCGCCGAGCAGCCAGCGTGGGACCCCGGCGTCGGGCGCAGCAACCAAGTCGTGATACGCCTCGGCGGCCCACTCGACGCGTTCGCGAATCTCGTCGCCCGCACGAGCGGAAGCCGAATGCACCACCAGCACTGCAGCGGCCAGCAGCGTGCCGACCGCAAACCGCCGGACTGTTTCGCGTGTCGTCATCCTGCTACCTCCTCACCGGCGAGCGCCCGCTCGACGACCTCGAGCACGCGGGCCGCGTCGGAACGGACGCGGTAGTCGTCGGTCTGGTCGATCCAGCGGACGGTCCCGTCGCCACCAACCAGGATCGTCGTGGGAATGACCAGCGGCCGCACCGGCCCGCGTACGGGAACGAACGCTCGGTCGTGACGAACGTTGTACAGGTCGGCGACCTCGAGCGACTCGTCGCTGAGGACGATCATGCCGAGCCCGCGCTTGCGCTTCATCTTGTGTGCTTCCTTGACGGTATCGGGGCTGATCGCCACCATACGAA
>CAZQYE010000073.1:0-9412 GCA_964597375.1 uncultured Myxococcales bacterium | reverse complement strand
GCTCGAGCCTTTCGAGCAGCCAAGCATAGACGCGGTCGGCCCCCAGCACGGGCGGTTCCGGCACTCGGCGAGACCACGGACCGAACGCCACGACCGCCCCTAAGACGATAGCGCCGGCGCTGACCGCCAGGGACGGGGTCAGTCCATGCCACAAGGCCAGGTGCATGTGCGGCGCTTCGCCGGTACCGGCGACCGCAGCCGTTGCGCCTTCGGCAAGCGCCCCTCCCAGTACCTGCGCCCAGGGCCCCAGCACAACGGCCGCGACCACGAGGAGGCCCGGCCCCCAGAGCAACGCCGCAGGAGCTTCGTGCGCCGCTCTAGCCGCCGGGGTGGCACGCGGATGGCCGAAGAGGACCCCCCGGATGAACGCCAGACAATAGCCCGCCGTCAAAACGGCCCCCGCGCATGCAACGAGCGCGAGGAGAGGATGCAAGGCGAGCACGTGCTCGATGAACAGCTCTTTCGAGACGAAGCCGCCTAGTGGAGGAACTCCGGCCATCGAGAGTGCGGCCACGGCAGCCAGCGCCGATGTAACCGGCATCGTCCTGGCGATTCCCGACAAACGCGCCAGATCTCGTGTGTGTGCCTCGTGCTCGATCACGCCGACCAGCAGGAACAATGCGCCCTTGAACGCTGCGTGGTTGAGAACGTGGAGCAGCCCGGCCGCCGTCGTCTCCGGCTCGGCGGGAGCGAGCAGGACTAGGATCAGCCCAAGTTGGCTGACGGTGGAAAAGGCCAGAAGCGCCTTGAGGTCACGCTGCCGGAGGGCGAGCAGCCCCGCCCAGGTCATGGTCGCGACGCCGACGGCCGTCAGTACCGGCGTCCAGAGAGGAACCCCGCCGAACAGCGGACCGAGTCGGGCGGCGAGGAAAAGGCCGGCCTTGACCATCGTTGCCGCGTGCAAGTAGGCACTGACGGGCGTCGGGGCCTCCATGGCGCTCGGCAGCCACAGGTGAAAGGGGAGTTGGGCGGATTTCGTAAGCGCCCCGATCACGACGAGCGCGGTCGCCGCCGGTGCAAGCGGGTGCTGCAGGAGAACTTCGGCCCGAGACACGATCACCGGGATCTCGAAGCTGTCGCATACGATTCCCGTGATCACGAATCCCACGAGCATCGCCAGGCCGCCGCTCGAGGTGATCACCAGCGCCTTGAGGGCTCCGTCCCGGGACCGGTCGGTCTCGTGCCAGAAGCCGATGAGCAGGAAGGACGTAACGCTCGTCAGTTCCCAGAACACAAACAAAGAAATCAGATTGCCGGCCGTCACCACGCCGAGCATCGATCCCATGAACAGCAGCAGATAGACGAAGAAACGCCGGCGGTTCTCGCTCTCGTCGAGATAGGCGGAAGCGTACGTGGCAACCACGACTCCGACGGCCGATACCAGCAGCGCGAACAAGAGCGACAGTCCGTCGCAAAGAACGGAGAAGGAGAGTTTGAGCTGTGGGGCCCAGGGAAAGAGTAGTAGCCGGGATTGCTGAAGTCCTCCCGCGGCAGCGCCGAGTACGCAAAGAAACGTGGCGGCGGCGGCAACCGAGGCCACTCGGCCCGCGCTTTTCGAACGGCGTTCGGTTACCAAAGGCAGCAGCGCGGCCACCGCATATGGCAAGAGTACGGCCGTCGGCAACAAGCCCGTCATCGCTCCCATCCACTCACCGCGGCCGCGGGCGGCGCGTCAGCTCAGTTCGATCATTCGGTCGAGCGCACCCCGAGCGCGCTCGCAGACCTCTTCGGAGAGAACGATTTCGTCCCTTCCTTCGAGAAGAGCATCACGAGTCGCTTCGAGCGTGATCATCTTCATGTATTTGCAGAGTTGGCAGGCCTTGTAGAAGCGCTTGTCCGGCACCTCGAGCATCAGCCGATCAGACAGACCGCACTCGGTGACGACCAGAAAATCACTCGCCTCGCTCTCGCGCGCATACCGGATCATGCCGCTGGTACTGAGGACGGCGTCCGCCTCGGCGAGAACGTCCTCGCGGCACTCGGGATGTGCAACCACGCGCAAGTCCGGACGCGCCTGGCGCACCCGGCGGATCTCGTCGGGCCGAATCTGATGGTGGACGTAGCAGTTGCCGTTCCAGGCGATGATGTTCTTTTGCGTGTGCCGCGCCACGTACGCGGCGAGGTTCTCGTCCGGAACGAACAGAATGTTGTCGCCGTCGATGTTCTCTACGACCCTGAGCGCATTCGACGACGTGCAGCAGGCGTCGCTGACGGCCTTGACCTCGGCCGTCGTGTTCACGTAACTGACCACGCGCAAGTCCGGATAAATCTCCCGCAGCTCGTCGCGGCGTTCGACGAGTTCGTCGGCGTCCACGCTGTCGGCGAGGGAGCAGCCGGCCTGAGCATCGGGAATCAGGACCCTCTTGTGCGGTGCCAGGATCTTTGCCGTCTCGGCCATGAAATGAACCCCGCACAGCACGATCGTGCCCTGGGTCACATCCTTGCCGCGTTTGGCCAGTTCGAGGGAGTCCCCAACGAAGTCGGCCACTTCGAAGATTTCCGGCCGCTGATAGTTGTGCGCGAGAATGATTGCATCCTCACGCTCCTTGAGGGCCAGGATATCCTCGATCAGCCGGCCGATCTCCCGGCAACGGTCCTCGGAGTAGTCGGCGGGCCGGTCGAGCGTTCGAAACTGCTCGAAGAGTTCACGCGGGTCTTTGGCGCTGGCGTTCTGCACGGGCTCTATCCTACCGTGTACGGTTCACTCGTCGGTTCAATGCTGCGCGGCGCCGCCAGTCGGGTCAAACGGCGGCCGGCGCCTCACGGGCGCCGGTTGAGCGCGTAGATCGCCAGCTCGAGGCGATCGCGCACGCCGAGCTTGGCGAAGATATTGCTGAGGTGCGCCTTGACCGTCTTCTCGCTGATCTGCAAGCGTTCGGAGATCTCACGGTTGCGGCAGCCGGCGATGACGAGGTCGACGATCTCCGATTCCCGCGCCGTGAGCTGGGGCCCCGAGGGCTGTCCCTCGCCCGGGTGGCCGCGGTGCGCGAGCTCCTCGAGCAGGGTCCCGGTGATTTCGCGGTCCACCCATGCCTGGCCTTCGTAGACGGCCCGAATCGCGGTCACGAGCGTCTCAGCAGCCGAATCCTTCATGATGATGCCGCGCGCACCCTGACTGAGAGCCGCAACGTGGTCGCGGCGGTCGTCCGACGCCGTCAGCATCAGAATCTTGGTCCCCGGGTTGGCCTCGTGGATGGCTCCAATGACCTCGAGTCCGCCCGTACCCGGCATCCGGATGTCGAGCAGCAGGACGTCCGGTCGGCTCTCGGCCGCCATCGCCGGCGCGTCTTCCGCTTTGTCGACATCGGCGACGACCTCGAGGTCGTCCTCCATGGACAGGATCTTCCGCAGGCCTTCCCGCAGCATCGTGTGATCGTCGACAATCGCGACGCGGATCTTGGAGGCACCGTTGGTCATGCAGTCATCTTCCGCGGCAACGTTATCTTAATCTCCGACCCCTCTCCAGCCCGGCTGCGGACGACGAGGGAACCGCCGAGCGCCTGGACGCGTTCCCGAATGGACCACGGCGCTTCGCTCTCGGGCAGCACGCCATCCTCGAAAGCGGGAGCATCGGGAAAACCCTTACCGTCGTCCCGAATCCGCAGTTCGATCACCCCGTTGCGCGATCGCAGATCGATCGTCGCATGCCCGGCAGCAGCGTGCCGGTGGATGTTGGTCAAGCCCTCACGCACGATCTGTACGAGTTCGAAGCCGATCCCGCCGCGGGCGCTGAGCCCGGTCGGATCGCTGTGAAGCTCAATCGCGAGGTCCCCGCGTCCGCGGAAATCCGCCACGAGCTCGCGAACCGCAGTGTCGAGATCGGGCCCGGGAGGCACCTTGGCTCGCAGCCGCTCGAGATACCTGCGGGCCTCGCGGTACCCTTGCTTGACGGTTCTTTGCAGTTCCTGAAGCTCGTCACCAACCCGCGCCGGCTCTCTCCCGGCAAGCCGCCGGCAGAACTCGATCCCGACGTCGATCGATGCAAGCGACTGTACGAACCCGTCGTGGAGATCCCGGGCAATCCGCGCTCGTTCTTCGGCAACGGCAAGTTCCTCGGCCTTCTCCTGGAGAAGGATGTTGTCGAGGATGATGGCGATCTGCGCGGCCAAAGTCTGACAGAACTCGAGGTCCTCGCGCGAGAAGTTCGAGCGCGCGCGTCCGAGGAGAATGCGCGCGCGCAGGCCGCCCGGCGAAGTCATGGGAACCGACAGAAGCGAGCGCAGGCGAGCGCGGGACAGAAAGCCGGGAACCTCGGCATCGGAAAGAGCTTGCGGGCGGAGGTCCGCCGGCTCGAACGCCTCGACCCGCCGTCCCCAGTTGCCGAGGCGATGGCTGACGCGGTAGGAGGTGCTGGCGGCCACTTCGGGTGACCACGCAGTGGGTTCCACCGCACGGATGATCATACGCCCGCTCTCGCCGCGGGTTCCTTCCCACTCGACGGCGCGTCCCTCACCGTCGCGCGACTGCAGCAGGAGGTAGTCGGCATTGAAAAACCGCGCCAGCCGCCGCACCAAGCGGGCAGTCGTGAGTACAAGAGAGCGGCTCCGGCTGATCTGCTGCCGGATTGCAACCAACTCGATCAGTTGTCGCTTGGCCGACAGCTCGTGCTCGCCGATGAAACCAACGAGGTACCCCAAGATGACGATGTACACCGGCCTCATGATGTGGGCGGTGCGCATGAAGAAGTCCGGTCCCAAAACCAGCCGCCGGACCATGATGATGCTCGTGAGGTACAAGACGGCCGAAAACAGGGCCACACGCAACGTAGTGCGAATTCCCCAACGAATCGCCGCCGAGCAAATGGCGAACAGGTAGAACAAGAAAAACGGACTGGTGCCGCCCTCGCTGAGAGTGACGATGACCGTAAACCACGCGATGTCCGCGAGTAGAATCGGTTTTGCCGTCGCACGGGAGCGCAGGCCGCGGTAGCTGAACAACCACAGGAGATGAACGCTGTAGGCGATGTATGCAGCCAGAACGAAGTAAAGGGCGCCGGTACTGTAGACCGGCTCCCGAGGATCGAGCAGGACGATGGCCAGCGCGGAAATCGACAGGACGACGCGGCAGATGGCGATCACTCGTTCGACGCGATCGAGCGACTCGTCCGGCGCCGCGTACAGTGGATCGGTCGGCTCGGGAGGCTCGGCCGTCCGGGCCCGCACACTCTCGCTTTCCCGGCTCGACGGACTCCGAATCATCCTGCTCATACTACACCAGAACGGCCCGTTCCTGGTAACGCGACTACGACGCGGCTCGTCGTCCGCGGCGATCCGCGCTATGCTAGCAACTCGGCCGGAGTGCCCCGCGCGGAGCCTCCGGCAGCGGCTGCAAGATGGCGCGACCGGTAGAAGGCTTCCTCGAGGCCGTCGGAGGAGACGGCCCGATCGTCATTTTGCCCCACGACAACCCCGATCCCGACTCCATTGCGAGCGCCGCCGGACTAGACTTCTTGTGCCGCCGAATCCTCGGCAAGGAGACCACGATCTCCCTCGGCGGCATTGTCGCGCGCGCCGAGAACAAGGCCATGCTGACCTACCTCGACATCGGCCTATCCCCGGTGGGGGAAATCGACTTTCGCCCGCCTGCCAAGGTCGTTCTAGTCGATACGCAGCCCGGCCGCCGGAACAACTCGCTGCCCGAAGGGATCACGCCGGCGGCCGTGATCGACCACCATCCGCCGTACGCCGATTTTACGGGGATTCCATTTCTCGATCTTCGGGACTACGGCGCCACGGCGTCGATGGTGGCCGAGTACCTGTTCGACGCCGGACTCGAGCCCGACGGACGCGTCGCGACCGCGTTGTTCTACGGAATCGCCGCCGAGACCCAGGACCTCGGCCGTGAGGCTAAAGCGGTCGACGTTCTCGTCAGCCAGCGACTGTACCCGTACACGAACAAGCGGCGACTAGCGAAGATCGAGAACGCCCGGGTTCCGGCCGGCTACTTTCGCGTGTTTCGCGACGCGATCGAGCACGCAGAGATCATCGGCAAGCTCGTCATCTGCGACCTCGGCGAGGTCACGTACCCTGACCTGGCGGCCGAGGTGGCGGACTTTCTTCTCCGGCTCGAACAAGTCCAGTGGTCGGCTGCCATCGGGCGCCACGGGGATCGCTTGTATGTCTCGCTGCGAACGACCGACCGAGACGCCAACGCCGGTGAGGTCTTGCGCAAAGTTCTCGGAAGCAACTCGGCCGGCGGACACGGCATGATCGCGGGCGGCAGCGTCCGGGCCGACGCGGAAAAGGCACCAAAGGCGATTCAGCGGATGAAGGAGCGTCTCGTCCGCCATCTCGGGTTCGCCGAGAAGGAGCCGCGGCGGCTTCTCGACAGCGACTGAGGCGGAGTGCCTGCCGTTGCGCCGGGAATCGTCCACCTGCGGGCCGCGGTGTGGGGCCGGAACGTTCGTCAGAAACCGGTGGGCCGGTCCGAACCCGACGGAGGGCCTGCCAGCGCTGCTTCGATCTCTCTGCGCACCGGTGGCACTCGTTCGTGCCGGTAGGCCCGCTCGAGCGGCGCCCGTGCCAGATGCAAGCCCAACCGGCCGAGTGCCCAAGCAACGTGGGCCCGTACCAGCGGATCGGGCTCGCTCTCCAAACTGCGGGCAAGAGTATCGAGAGCCCCTGGGTTTCCGCTGTTTCCCAGTGCGACGGCTGCGTTGCGAGCGAGCCCGCGGCGCTTGGCACGGGCCACGGCGGTACCGCGGTAGCGCTCGCGAAAGGCGTCTTCACTGAGGCCGAGCAGCTCGGCAAGCGGAGGCTCGAGGCCTGCGTCCACCCGATCGACCTCGCTCCACGGGCAACACTGCTGGCATTCGTCGCATCCGAACACCCAGTTACCCATCATCGGTCGCAGCCGGGGGTCGATAGGGCCGCGGTGTTCGATCGTCAGGTAGGAAATGCAGCGCCGCGCGTCGATTCCGGCGTCGATGTCGAGGGCGGCGGTGGGGCATTCGTCGATGCACGCGACGCACGTACCGCAGTGCTCCCTGCCAAGCGGCGGATCGGGCCGAAGAGTGGCTTCGGTGAGGAGGCAGCCAAGGAGAAAAGCCGAGCCGTGCTCGCGCATCAGAACGTTCGTGTTGCGCCCGAACCAGCCGAGACCGGCCCGCACCGCCAGTTCGCGTTCGAGCAGGGGCCCGGCGTCGACGTGGGCGACCCATCGCGCACCCGCCGCCTCGAGCACTCCGGCGAGCTCCTCGAGCCGCCGGCCGATCACGTCGTGGTAGTCGTCGCCGAGCGCATAGGACGCGATGCGCCCCACCAATCGCGCTTTCCAGTCGGACCGGGGCCGGGGGGCGAGCCGGTAGGACCAGGCGACAACCACGATCGAACGGGCTCCGGGCAAGGTACGCTGGGGATCGAGCCTCGCCCTCAGATCACGAGCAAGGTAATCCATGAAGCCGTGCCGACCTCGAGCAAGCCAGTCGCCGACGAAGTCGGCGCGATCGACCGGTGTCGCATCGCAGACTGCGCAGGCGGCAAACCCGAGCTCGGCGGCACGGTGTTTCAAGGTATCCTCGATTCCCGATGTGCGCATCGTCTCGAAGGCAACGTACGGCGACGGCCCGCACCTGAGCGCCTCCGCCGGGGCTTTTGTGAACCATCCGGCTTGAACGCGCTACACTGAACTCCATCATGCCCGAACGTTCGGTTCCAACGATCGCAGTGTACGTGTCCGCGCACGGCTACGGCCATTGCGTGCGCGTCGCCACCGTTCTCGAACGGTTGCTCGAGCTCCGTCCGGTGCGCCTGCGCGTCGTCGCGCCGGTTCCTGAGCGCTTGTGGCCTGAGTCCCTGGCACGCGTCACGGTGCAGTGGCGGGCGGAGGCCACCGATGCCGGAGTCGTCGAGCGGCCCGATCTATCGCTCGATCGTACCCGGACGGCCGAGGCTGCGACGCGGCTGGCGCGCGACGCCGAACACCGAATCGAGCTCGAGGAGAGATGGCTCGCCCGCGGCGCCGACTTGGTCGTGGCGGACGTTCCGCCGTTTCCCTTGGCGGCTGCGGCGCGCCTGGGCCTGCCGTCCGTTGCCATCGCCAACTTCTCCTGGGACTGGATCTATGACCGTCTCGGCCTCGAGGAGGCCGCACGTTCGGCCGAACGCTGCTACGCGCGTGCCGACCTGCTCGTTGAAGCGGAACCGTCGGCTCCGATGGAAGCGTTCCCCGAACGCTGTCGTTGCTCGGTCATCACCCGGCGCTCGCGGCGCGAGCGATATGAAGTGCGAAGGCGGATGGGACTAGCCCCCGAGCACCGGCTGATCCTGGTCGCTTCGCGGCCCGGCTACGGCAATGAGACGCGGCTGCCGCCACCGATGCCCGATGTTCGGTATCTGCTCGCCGGAAGCAACGACGCCGCGAGCGGGCGCAGCGACACCATCTCGTGGCCTCGAGGGCTGTCGTTCGTCGACTTGGTCGCCGCAGCGGACCTCGTCGTCAGCAAACCCGGGTACGGCATCATCGGCGACGTGTGCGGCGCGGGAACGCGGTTCCTCTACACGGTCACAACCGACTTCCCCGAGCACGAGGTGCTGCGCCGCTGGCTGGCCCGGCGGCCCGCCACCAGACCGGTGCGAGGAGACCTTCTCGCCTCCGGCCTTTGGGGCGAGGAGGCGGCGGAGCTTCTCTGCGCTCCATCTCCCGAGCCCGACGATGGAGCGGGCACACGCGCGGCGGCCGAGGCCATCGCACGGCACCTGCCATCGTAGAGCCGGCCGTAATCGGGGCCGGCGCCGGAGGGCAACACGCCGGAGCCTTGCGTCGTTTGCAGCGTCCTGCGGCTAGCCGGCCGGCACCGCGACCCGGGTACCCGCCTGATCTTCACCGGCGGGCAGTACGCCGGCGAGCACGTCCTCGACGTTTTCCACGAAGTGGAAGCGCAAGCCTTGCCGCAGATGCGGCTCGATTTCCTCGAGATCCTTGCGATTGCGTGCGGGCAGGTAGACTTCAGCGACGCCGGCTCGGCGCGCGGCAAGAACCTTCTCCTTGATCCCGCCGACCGGCAGGACCGCACCGCGCAATGTGATCTCACCGGTCATCGCAACCAAGTCTCGAATCGGCCGGCCGCTGGCGGCCGACGCAAGAGCGGCGAGCATCGTGATCCCGGCCGAAGGGCCGTCCTTGGGGATCGCGCCCGCCGGCACGTGAACGTGGATGTCCGCCTTCTCGAAGCGCCGCGGGTCGATCCCGAATCGCTCGCCGTTGCTCCGCAAGTACGTCAGAGCAGCCTGGGCAGACTCTTTCATCACGTCGCCGAGCTGTCCGGTGAGAACCAGGCTCTTGTTGCCGGGCATGATCGCGGCTTCGATGAACAGGATGTCCCCGCCGTGCGGCGTCCATGCCAAACCGATGGCGACGCCCGGCTTGTGCCCGCGGTCGGCCAGCTCCGAGACGAATCGGGGTGGCCCGAGGT
>CAZQYE010000072.1:0-9441 GCA_964597375.1 uncultured Myxococcales bacterium | reverse complement strand
TCGCTCGGACAGGAATCGGGCCCGGGCGGAGCACACGGCTGGGCCCACAGCTCGCTCAGACTGTCGGCAACCTTCGCCTGGCCGGTGACGAGCTGGTGCACGAGTTCGGCCTGGGCCAGGATCTCGCGCCCGAGGTCGATGCCCGAGCGTGCGATCAGTAGGGCCTGCCGGGCCTCGAGCCAGTGTGCGGCACGCCGGTAATCGACCTGCGTCGTGAACGTGAACTCCATCACCAGCAAGGTGAGCAGAGCGATCGCCAGCAGCGCGACCAACAGGACGACACCGCGCTGGCCCGCTCTTTCAGCGTTCGCCGCCACTGCTGCTCTCGGTCGAAGGAACTTCCACGGCCGATACGAACGGGAAGACACGGCCGTCCGCGTCGGCGACGGCGATTTCAATCTCCACCGCTCGCGGCGCCCGCCCGCGAGTCGGCCCTGGCTCGGCGGCGTCCCAAGAGTCGTGCCACGCGACGCCGTCGAAGAAGCGGAGAGAGACGTAATCGATGTGATCGGCGACGACCGAACGAGCGGCCGCCTCTAGGTCGACGCTGCCAAGCGGAGGCCTGATCTCGTAGCGCACCAAATCGAGGCCGTGAGGTGGGCTGGTGGAGTCCGGCGGGGCTTCGAGTCGGTAGAGGATGCGCGCCTGATCGACCGTGGCGGTCGCAGGACCCGCCGGCAGCCGGCCGAGATCGAGGTTGACCGTACCCCGGCTGCTCAGCGCCGTGGTGTCGAGCAGCCAGTCGCCATCCGGCGAGGCCGGAGTATCGGCTAGCCCGGAAGAAAAAAACACTTTATTCCCACTGGGATAAATCTCTGACTGAAAGCTACTCTCTAAATCCCGGCCGAGCCAGGACAAGGCCGCCCGCGCGCGGGCGGCCACCTGTTCGCGCTCGACGGCATATCGCCGGCTTCGCGCCGTGCGCGCAAGCGTCCCATAGAGAAGACTCGCAATGACGGCGAAGACCGTCACGGCGACCAGCATCTCGAGAAGTGTGAAGGCCGCCTCGCTGCCGTCTGTGCGCCGGCCGATCATGGTCCCTCGTTGCGGACGAGCAATTCGAGTACCGCCGCCGGAGCCTCGCCCGATCGCCCCACCTCGATGCGGACCCGCCGCAGATTCGCCAGGCCCGTCGGCTCGACGGTGCGCCGCCACTCCAGTCCATCGGCAAGGGGCCCTCCGTAAGGCCGTTCGCGCGAGGGGCGTTCACTGCGATCGGTAGTGAACGTTCCGCTGGTCGTCGCAATTTCCGGGAAGCCGCTGGCGCGTGTCTCCGACGCCAGCCGCGACGCGAGGGCACCGGCCACCGTGAGATCCTGTGCCTCGGCCGCCAGCCGGACGTTGCGGGCGTGCAGCCCGAGCAGGCCCGTGAGGGCCACCCCCAGGACGGCCACGGCCACCAGCACCTCGAGCAGCGAAAATCCGCCCGGCCGCGCGGCCGTCGTTTGCTGCCCTTCGCTGCCGCGGTTGCGTGCGGGCCGACTCATCCCCGGACCTCCGGGGCCTCGAGACGAACGCGGCCCGCACCCCCTTCAACGATCAGCTCGCGGCGCTCGCCGGCCGCGGACTCGAGCGTGATGCGGACCTCAGGTGTTGCGTCTTCCGGGAGAAAGAACAGCTCGGCTTCGCCGCGGACGTACCTCGCGTGATCGGTTTCGACCGCGGTGATGCGCACGCCGTCGGGCAGGCGGACGGCCTTCATCACGTCGTCCCACTGCTCGGAAAAGGAGATTTCGCCAGAAGGGGTTCGCGTTTCGGTCTCCACACGATAGCGGCCCGCATCGAGGTCGAGAACCACCCGATAAGTGCGGCCGCGCAACGATGCTTCGTCCTGGACGTAGGCCAGCATCGCCGCCAGCTTGCGACCCGAGTGATCGAGACGACCATGTTCGAGCAGGGAAAGCCGCGGCCAAACGAGGGACACGAGCGTGCTGAGAATGACGAGAACCACGGCGAGCTCGATGAGCGTGAAGCCCGCCCGTGGTCGAACCGGCCGGCGGCGATCGGGCCGGTTAGAAGTCGCGCGAGTCGATGTCCGCGTCGAACCCTTCGCCGCCCTCTTCACCATCGGCCCCTAGGCTCCGCAGTACATAGGAACGCCCGTCGCTGGCGTACAAGTAGTCGTGTCCCCACGGGTCTTGCAATACGCGCTCGAGGTACCCGCCCTCGCGCCATTTTTTCGGAAGCTCGCCCGTAGTCGGCATTTCGACGAGCGCCGCCAATCCCTGTTCGGTCGTCGGGTAGCGGCCGTTGTCGAGTTTGTACATTGCCAGGGCCTCTTCGATGGCCTTGATGTCGGCCTGCGCTTTGGTCACGCGCGCTTCGTCGGTGCGGCCGATGATGCGCGGTGCAGCCAGAGAAATAAGGAGGCCGAGGATCATCACGACCACCAGGATCTCGATCAAGGTGAAGCCACGCTGTCGCACGGCCGGCATCCTAACGCGGATCGTTCGCGCGTGCTACGCCGCGGCCAGGATCGGGCGGCTGCAGGCGTGCTCGGGCACTTTCACACCTATCGGGGGCGGCGGTGGTGTTCACGTTGCACCCCCGAACCAGCGCCGCCCGGGTCTGCATCTCTTTTGTTCGGCCGGCCCGGACGCTCACTGCACGAGCCGGTTCATCTCGAAGATTGGAATCATGATCGCCAGCACGACGAACAGCACCACCCCGGCCATCAGCAGGATCATCACCGGTTCGACCAAGCTGGCCGCCGTGTCGACGTGGACGCTGATTTCCTCGTCGAGCGCCGCGGCCGCTTTTTCGAGCATTTCCTCCAGCCGCCCGCTCTTTTCGCCGACGGCCACCATATCGACGATCATCGGCGGGAACAGGCCGCTTCGCTCGAGTACGGACACCAGAGATTCACCGCCGGTGACCGCCTCACGGGCCTCGCCGAGTGCGTCGGCGACGAGCCGGCTGCCGGCGGCGGCACGGCTCACCTCGAGGGCCGTTACCAGTGGAACCCCGCCGGACACCAGAGTCGCCAGCGTGTGCGAGAAGCGGGCCATGGCAACGTTTCGCAGAACGGTTCCGAGCCACGGGATGCGATAGAGGATGCGCTCGAGCTGCCGGGCGCCGCGCTCACTCGCAGCCCAGCTTCGCAGGACGAGCGCACACGCGGCGAGTGCAAGGAGGATCTGCGTGCCGTAGGCGGCGGTGACTTCCCCGAGAGCCATCAGAGCGCGGGTGGCCACCGGCAGGGTCTGCCGTGACTCGGCGAACACCCGCGTGACTTCCGGGACCACGTACGCCAGAAGAAAAGCGACCACCCCCGTGCCGACGATCATCATGATGAGCGGGTAGGTCATCGCCGCGCGCAGGCGTTCCTGCAACCGAGCGCTGGCTTCGGCATGCTCGGCGATGCGCAAGATCACGCGGTCGAGGGCGCCGGCTTCCTCACCGGCCCGAATCATGCCCCGATACATCGGAGGAAAGACTCGCGGGTGTCGTGCCACGGCCGCCTCGAGGCTGTCTCCGGCGGTCAGGTCCGCCCGCACGGCGGCGAGCGTCGCGGCCAGCATCGGCTTGCGCTGCCGGCGTTCGACGGCGCCGACCGCGTCGACGAGCGGAATCTCCGCAGCGATCAAAGTCGCAAGTTGGCGCAGCAGCCGGGCGAGCTCACGCGGGCGCACGCGCCGACTCGAAAAAAGCGCGCGCAGTCCGGACACGTGTTCTGCGGTGGCCTCTTCGAGATGGGAGGCCAAAATCCCCTGCTCGCGCAGTCGAGCGCGCGCGCTTCTCGGCGTGTCCGCCTGAACGGTGCCGCTGGCGGCCCGGCCCTGTCTGGTGACGCCTTTGTACGCAAACGTGGGCACGCCTGTCTACTCTGCGTCGGCGGCGGTGACGCGCAGGACCTCGGCGACGGACGTGATTCCGTGCCGGACTTTGTCGGCGCCGTCGTCGCGCATCGTCGGCATACCGCGCGCGACGCAGATCTCACGCAGACTCGCCGCGTCGGTCTGCTGCATGACGTAGGAACGGACCGTGTCGTCGACCACGAGCAGCTCGTGGATGGCGGTGCGGCCCTGGTAGCCGGTGCGGCGGCACTGCTCGCAGCCGTCGCCGGCAACGCGCAGGTCTTCGTGTTCGGCGAGCAGGTATCCGAGGCCGAGCTCGGCGAGGCCGCTTTCGGCCGGCGACACGGAACGACTGCAGTGGCGGCACAATTTGCGTACCAGCCGCTGGGCCAAGATGCCGATCACGGACGAGGAGACGAGGAACGGCTCGATTCCCATGTCGAGAAGGCGGGTGATCGCGCTGAACGAATCGTTCGTATGCAGCGTGCTCAGAACGAGATGGCCGGTGAGCGCCGCCTGAATGGCGATTCGCGCGGTCTCCGAGTCGCGGATTTCACCGACCATGATCACATCGGGATCCTGGCGCAGAATCGAGCGGAGCCCCGCGGCGAACGTCAGGTCGATCTTCGGATTCACCTGGATCTGGCCGATGCCTTCGAGCTGGTACTCGATGGGGTCCTCGATCGTGATGATGTTCTTGTCGACCGAGTTGATCTCCGACAGCGCGGCGTACAGCGTCGTCGTCTTCCCGCTGCCGGTGGGCCCGGTGACGAGGACGATTCCATGGCTCTGGTGAATCAGCTGGCGGAGCGCCGCGAGATTGCGTCCCGAAAAGCCGAGTTCCTCGAGCCCCAGCAGGGTCGCCGTACGGTCGAGTAAGCGCATCACGACGCGCTCGCCGAACGACGTGGGAATCGTGGACACGCGGACGTCGAGGTCGCGGCCGGCCACTCTGGTGCGGATGCCGCCGTCCTGGGGAAGGCGTTTTTCGGCGATGTTCATCGATGCCATCACCTTGATGCGCGACACCAGGGCGGCGTGGATTCGCCGCGGCGGCGTCAGTACCTCGACGAGGATGCCGTCGATGCGGTAGCGTACCGACGTGTGGCGCTCGAACGGCTCGATGTGGACGTCGCTGGCTCCGTCCTTGGCCGCCTGAAAGATGATCGCGTTGGCCAGGCGGATGATCGGCGCTTCGTCGTCGGACTCGAGCAAGTCGGGTACCTCGAGCTCGGCCGCCTCGAGATCGACGGTCGCTTCATCCTCGAGACCGGCGACGATCCGCGACGACTCGCTGGCGGCGGCGTCGAAGGCTGCGGTGACGGCCGAGGTGAGCGTTGCCGGCGGGACGACGAGCGGATCGACCTCGACACCGTACAGGGCGCGCAGGTCGTCGATTGCCCCGGCTGAGAGCGGGTCGGAGGTGGCGACCAACAAGCGGTCGCCGTCGACGCGAATCGGAAGGATGTGGTGTCGCCGGCAGTACGCCGGCGTGAGTCTCTCGAGGAGCGATGGATCGAGTTTGTCGAGGGGGACGTCCGGCGAGAACGGGAGCCCGACGCGTTCGGCGACGATTGCGGCGAACCTGTTCTGCGGAAACCCGGCCGATCGTTCGAGTTCGCGCGCGAGTTCGCCGAGATCGTCACAGCGCTCGCGCGCCCGGCGCAGCTGGTCGCGGCTGAGACCGGCTCTCAGCAACAGGTTGTCGAGGGACTGGGCGAGTGTTGCGGTCACGGCTCGATCAGCGAGCGTGGTCCCCGGTCTCCGGCCACTCGGGGAATCGATCCCCCGGCATGTCCTTGTCGCCCTCGGCGGATGGCCCGGCTGGCAGCCGCTTGTCGAAGGCCGGCGCCGGCAGGAGCCCCTCGCGCTGCGAGAGACCCCGGCGGAAGCGTTCTGCCTGGGTACCGGTGACGTGTCCGAGGTCCGAGGCGTTGCGAATGATGTGGGGCGTGAGGAACACGATCAGATTGACCTTGCTCCCGGCGTCCGAGTCGGTCCGGAACAGTCGTCCGAGCAGAGGAATGTCGCCGAGGAACGGAATCTTTGAAGCCCGCCGTGTCAGCGAGTCGCTGATCAGGCCGCCGATGACCGCCGTGCGACCGTCGGCGACGCTGACGGTCGTCTGTGCCGAGCGCACGGTGGTCGTGGGACCTACCTGGCTCTCGTCGAGAATCTCGCTGGGCACGACCGCCGAGACCTCCTCGTTGATCTCGAGGCGGACCACGTCGCCCTCGGACACCTGAGGCGTAATCGTGAGCTTGATGCCGACGTCCTGGCGCTGAACGGTGGTGAAGACGTTTTCGACGTTTGCAATATCGACGCCGCGTGAGGTCACGAACGGCACGTTCTCGCCGACGACGATCTTCGCCTCTTCATTGTCGAGAGTCAGAATCGTCGGAGCCGACAGCACCTCGATGTCCTTGTCCTGTTCGAGCGCTTGGAACAACGCCACTTGGGCCGGAACCTCGGTGAAGCCGCCCTGGCCGTCGGGGATCTGGATCGTCCGGTCGCTGGTAGCGGCCAATATCAGGCCCGCGAGACTCGCCGGATTACCCAAAGCGGCATTGAGGCTGGCCAGACTCGCCCGACCGATTCCCACGCCGTTTCCAATGTCCCCGCCGGTTTGAAACTCGAACCCGAGTGATTTCGACCGGTCCACGGAAACTTCTGCGACGATCGCCTCGACGAACACCTGGGCGCGCTCGATGTCGAGGCTCTCGAGCAGACTGCGAATGGTCGCGTAATCGCGAGCCGAGGCATTGACGATGACCGCATTCGTCGCGGGATCGGCGGTGATCGACACCGGCTCGGCCAGCGCCGCGCCGGTACCGACCACCCCTTTGGCCTCGGCTTGCTTGGCCCCGATCCGGCGCCGTCCCGTCAGCATTCCCGAGACGACGTCGACGAGCGCCTGCGCGTCGGCGTACTTGGCGTAGTATACGTTGATGCGCTCTTCCCCGGGCTCGAGCGGCGTGTCGAGTCCGGCGACGAGCTCCCGGATCTTGCGGCGGTCGCTCTCGCCGGCGATCACGATCAAGGAGTTCGTGCGCTTGTCCGGCACGATCTTGAAGGGAATGCGCAGCGCGCTTGCCGGCGTCTTTTCTTTTTCGAGCCGGAGGCGCGGCAGTTGCGACGTCGTCAGCACTTCTCGAATTTGGTCGGCCAGGGTCGTAGCGTCGGCGTGTTCGAGGCGAATGACCTCGGCCGATTCTTCGTGGCTCGGTATGTCGAGGGACCGAACGACTTCCGTGAGGGCCTCGAGGTTTGCTCCCGTATCGGTGGCGATCAGCGTGTTCGTGGCTGCATAGGCCACCAGGGAGCCCTCCCGCGACACGAGCGGACCGAGGACCGGCACCAGATCCGCTGCGTTGACGTGTTCGAGACGAATCAGACGGGTCGTGTAGGCCGCCGGTGCCGGCGCAGCGGCCATGCGCGACCCGCTGGCCCGGGCTTCCTTGAGCGGCACGATGCGCGTGACGACCCCGTCGTCGATCATGGTGAGGCCGCGTACGGCCAGGACCGACTGGAAAACCGCAAATGCTTCCTCGGCGGTCACCGCCGAGGGGGAAACCACGGTCACCGGGCCGGCGACTTTCTCCGAAAACACGAAATTGCGGCCGGTGACCTTGCTGATGAACTTGATGAACACCGGCAACTCGACGTTTTCGAAGTTGATCGGGAGGCGCCCGGCCGAATCCGGGGTCGCCGGCTGACCTCCGGCCCCCGGGGCGGCTTCCTGCGCGCGGGCCGCAGATGCGGCGCCCGCCGCCAGCAAGGCGGCGAGAAGCAGTGCGGTACGGAGAGGTCGAAAAGAGGCGTTCTTCATTACTGAATCCGGTAACTCAGAACCTGAGGCCGATTGTTGCGCAGGAGTTCGACTCGGATCTCCTCGGCATCGGAGATTCCGTCGAGTAGGCCCATGGCGTTGGCCGGAGAACTGAGCTCGGTTCCGTTGACCCGCTGGATCACGTCGCCGTTGCGCAGGCCCATGCGGTCGAAAATCGATCCCGGATGAATGTTGAACACCCGGAACCCTAGACTTTTGCCGTCCCGCAGATACGGAATCGCCCGCATCTGCGTCACGACGGTGTTGAGGTTCTCGATGGTGTGCTCCACTTCGCGCCGGTCGACGAGGTAGGTGTCCTTGCCGGTCTTGCGGATCCCGCCGCCGCTCGTGGCCGCGGCGCCGGCGGCCGCCGGTTCCTCGGTTCCCTCTTCCTCGTTCGAAAGCTCGATTGTCGTCCTGCGCCCCTGGTAGAGCAAGACGGCCCGCTGCTCGTCGACGGAGACGAGTTTGGGGCCGTCGAACACCCGTTCTCCGACGGAGAACACATCCTGAGTTCCGGCTGCTGGATCTTCGAAGACTGCATAGTCACGGCCGTCGACATGGGCCGTACCACGCAGCTTGAGGCTGAGGGGCGCCCCGGAAGTCGGCTCGGCCACCGCCGCCTCGATCGGGCGCGACCCGAACAGGTTGCGGCGGAAGATCGCGGCGACCTCGCTCTGACGGCGCGCCCGCGGCGCCTTCGGCTGTACCGACTGTTGCGCGTGGGGAATTGCGTGACGGACCTGCGTCGGTTCGAGCCAAAAAGCCACCGCCGCCCGAGCCGCGAGCGCTCCGGTGTAGGCCGCGACCGCGATCAGGAGAAGGTGAGCGCCCTGCACCGCACGCCGCACGACGAGCCCATCCCGCACGAGGCGACGGTAGGTAAATCCCTTTCGCAATTCAAGTTTTTCGAGCGAGCCTCTGCGCGCTCAAGTTGACCGCCTGCAGGACGCGGGCTAAGGTGCCGCCGCCGCGCACGACGATCATGTCCGAACACGATAGGAAGCCACCACCGGACTTGCCGGCCGCGCCGAGCGCCGCCGATGAGTCCGAGCAAATTGCGGTACGCAGGGGCAAACTGCACCGCCTCCGTGCCCGCGGTTCGGCCTACCCCAACGACTTCCGCCGCACCGCCAGTTGCCGTTCGTTGCGGGAACGCTTCGATGATTTGGACGCCAGTACGGTCGAAGCCGAGAGTGAGCACTATGCACTAGCCGGCCGCATCCTCGCTCTGCGAAGTTTCGGTAAGACCGTGTTCGCGTCGCTTCGCGACGGCAGCGATGCGCTTCAGCTCTATCTCCAGAGAAACGTGCTCGACGAGGACACGTGGGCGCTGGTCCGGGACTTGGACATCGGGGACATCGTCGGCGTCGAGGGGACGCTCTTCCGCACGCGTACCGGGGAGCTCACGCTGCGCTGTGACTCGCTTCGCCTTCTCGTCAAGGCGCTCAGGCCGCTGCCGGAGAAGTGGCACGGCCTGACCGATGTGGAGACGCGACTGAGGCGCCGTTACGTGGATCTGATCGTCAACGAGGACGTACGGCGGATCTTCGAGCAACGCTCTCGGGTCATTTCGGGGGTACGCGGTTTTCTCCAGGAGCGCGGCTTCATGGAAGTCGAGACGCCGATGATGCAGCCGATTCCCGGAGGCGCGGCGGCCCGGCCGTTCGTTACGCACCACAACGCCCTTTCCATGGATCTGTATCTGCGGGTGGCCCCGGAGCTCTATCTCAAGCGGCTCGTAGTCGGCGGCTATGAAAAGGTGTTCGAACTCAATCGCAACTTCCGCAACGAGGGCATGTCGAGCGAGCACAA
>CAZQYE010000071.1:7316-9446 GCA_964597375.1 uncultured Myxococcales bacterium | reverse complement strand
AGGCCAGCGAAAAAGAGCTCGGCGACTGTCCTCGTTGCGGGGCGACGCTCGAAGAAAGCGAGCACTTCGGAGTCCTCGTCGACGGGTGCCCCTCCTGCGGCGGCGTCTGGCTCGACAACGGCGAGCTCCAGCTCCTGCAGGAGCGCGTTTCGGAACCGTGGATGACTAAGTGGATCCGCAGCGTACTGGGCGGCAAGAGCTGAGCGGACGTGTTCACTGGGATCGTCGAGGACCTCGGCAGGGTCGTAGCCGTCGAAGAGCTCGAAGCCGGCCGCGCGCTGACGATCGAAACCGCGCTCGATCTGGGTGCCGAAGAGCTTGGCGCCAGCATTGCGATCGACGGCGCTTGCATGACGATCGTCTCGCGCGAGGGCCCGCGCTTTCGCGTCGAAGTATCCGCCGAGTCACTCAGGCGCACGACCCTCGGGGAGCGCAGCGCCGGAGACCGCGTGAACCTCGAGCGCCCGCTTCGGCTCGGCGACCGTCTCGGCGGGCACGTCGTCTCGGGACACGTCGACGGCATCGGCCGGATCGAGGCGATCCGCCCCGAAGGAGAATCGTCGATCTTCACGTTTTCTCTTCCGCCCGAGCTTTCCAAACTGCTCGTCGAGAAAGGATCGGTCGCCGTCGACGGGATCAGCCTGACGTGCTTTGCCTGCCGCGAGGACCGCTTCGACGTCGCAATCATTCCGCATACCTCGGCCGTCACCACCCTGGGCGTCAAACAGCCCGGAGACTCGGTCAACATCGAGACGGACATCCTCGGCAAGTACGTCGAACGTCTGCTCGAGCCCGTCCTGGCCGCTCGCGCCGGGAAGTAGTGGGTTGTGACCGTTCTGGTCACCGGAGCCACTGGATTTCTCGGCGGCCGCCTGGCCGAGGTTCTCAAGGAGCGAGGAGAGCACGTTCGCGTCTTGGTGCGCCGCGAAGGCGCGCTCGACGGTCGCGGCTACGAGGTCGCCCGTGGCTGTCTCGAAGATCGCGAGAGCCTCCGCCGGGCCGTCGAAGGCGCGCACATCGTTTATCACTGCGCCGGCCTGGCCAGCGACTGGGCTCCGTGGTCGGAGTTCCTCGCCGTCAACGTGACCGGAGTCCGCAACCTAGTCGATGCCGCCGCCGAGGCCGGTTGTGTGCAACGCTTCGTCCACGTGAGCACGACGGACGTCTACGGCTACCCGAGGCAGCCGTGCGACGAGAGCTACGGCTTCCACGACGTCGGACTTCCATACAACCGGAGCAAGGGCCTCGGCGAACAGGAAGTCTGGCGCGTCCATCGCCAGACCGGTCTTCCCGTTACCGTCGTCCGTCCCGCGAGCATCTACGGCCCGCGGGGCAAGGACTTCGTCGTCGAGTTTGCGAGGCTCCTGCTTGCCGGCTCGATGATTCTCATAGGCGGCGGCCGCGCGCCCGCCGGCCTCATTTACGTGGACAATGCCGTCGATGCGATGATCGCGGCTGGGGCAAGCCAGCGAACGGTGGGCAAAGCATACAACCTGCGCGACGAGACGTGCGAGACCTGGCGGCAGTATGCGTTCGATCTTGCCGACGGTCTCGGTGTCCGGCGCCCGTGGATCAACCTGCCCGAGCGCCTGACCCTTGCGCTCGCCTGGCTCAGCGAACGGACGGCCAGCCTCCTCGGGCGCGAGCGGCGGCCGCTGCTCACGCGCCACGCCGCCCTGCTCCTGTGCCGCGATCAAGCCTATGCCATCGATCGCGCCAAGCACGATTTCGGTTTCCGCTCGGCGGTCTCCTACCGCGAGGGTGTCGAACGCTCGCTCGCCTGGCTGAAAAGCGAGGAGGGACGAGCGGCGCTGGCTCATTCATCCGATGGCATTGTCCAATACACCACAATCGAATAGATTGGTGTATCGAGCGGGAGGCGGAACAATGGCACGAACGAACATCGATATTGACGACCGATTGGTTGAAAAGGCAATGCGCCTCACGGGGGCGCGCACGAAGCGAGAGGTGGTAGATATCGCACTTCGTCGTCTCGTCGAAAAGGGGTCCCTTTACCGCACCCTACGGCGCCTCAAAGGAGAACTCGAGTGGAACGGGGATGTCGAGGCATGGAGATCGAGTCGGACCAAACGCCGATGATCGTCGTGGACTCGAATGCCTGGGCCGACT
>CAZQYE010000071.1:0-7216 GCA_964597375.1 uncultured Myxococcales bacterium | reverse complement strand
GCCGACTGTTTGAGCACCTGCCGGTTGTCCACCCGAGCGTCGAAACGCACGTTCGCGCAGCACGCCTTTTTCGCTCGCTGAGGCGCAAAGGTGTGACGGTGCGCGGTGCCGTCGATTGTGTCATTGCTCAGACCTGTTTAGACCTGAAAATCGAGCTTTTGAGTCCAGATGTTGACTTCCAGCGCATCGCTCGCCACGCGCCGCTACGCCTGTGGCAAAGAACTGCGGGGTAAGACGCCGTCTTCGTGCGCGACGGTCGTGATGGGTTGTTAGCCGGTCGGCTGCGCCCGCATCAGGAACGGCACGACTGCCGCCGCCGGATCGACTTTCGAATCGAGCTGCTTGCCGATGCCGCTGAGAAGGCCCATGACCCGCAATACCAGGAGCAGGTCGGAAGGCGCGCGGACCAGAGGGTTGGCGCGCAGAGCTTCGAACAGCTCGTCGGCGATGCGTTCGACCATCGTCGCATCGGCGTAAGCCCGCCCAGCACGGAAAGCCTGGCCGAGCAGCAGCTCGGCCATCGCTTCGAACGTGTCGTCGGCACCCGTCTTGGTGCGAAATCCCAGAGCGCGAAACGCCCGGCCCACACGTGCCGAGTCTCCCGCCAGTACCGCCGCCGCCAACTCGATGACCCCCCGGCGCATCTCCGGCGTGAACTCCTTGGCCAGGCCGAGATCGACGATGACGAGCTGCGGCCCCGGACGCACCAACAGGTTGCCCGGATGCGGGTCGCCGTGAAAGAAGCCGTGCTCGAGGATTTGCTTGAGGTAGGTGCGCAGCAAGAGCTCGGCGACCTCGTGCTTGTCGATGCCGGCCTGGGCCAGCCGATCGACCTCGGAAATCTTGATCGCCTCGATGTAGTTCATCGTCAGGACCGTCCGGCAGGACAGCTCTTCGATCGGAGTCGGGAACACGACCGCCGGATCGTCGCGGAAGTTCTCGGCGAAGCGGCGCGCGTTGCGCGCTTCGTTGACGAAGTCGAGCTCGAGGGGAATCAGCTCCCGTACTTCGTCGAGCAGAATGCGCAGATCGAATCGCCGCTCGATGCGGGCGAGCAGGTTGATGAAGAACGAGAAGTTCGCCAGGTCCGTGGCGATGATCCGTTCGATCTGCGGGTACTGAACCTTGACCGCGATGTCCGTGCCGTCGTGCAGACGGCCCCGGTGTACCTGAGCCAGCGAAGCCGCCGCAATCGGGGTAGGATCGATTTCGGCGAAGCACTGTTCGAGCGATCGCCCGAGCTCCGCCTCGATCCACGGCCGGATGACCGAGAACGGACGCGGCGGCACGCGATCTTGCAGCTCCGAAAGGATCTCCACGTAGGCACGCGGCAGGATGTCGGCGCGGCTGCCGGCGAACTGGCATGCCTTGATCAGCAGGCCTTCGAGCTTGACCGCGGTGTCGCGAATGAGGAGTGCGCTACGGCGATGCTGCTTCCAGTAGAAATCACGCCGGCGCGAGCGACCGGTCACGGCTCCCCAGATCTGCAGAACCTTGTAGCCGGCATAGACGGCGACGACCATCCGCGCCGTGACGAGAAACCGCCACACGCGAACGCCTATCGGAAGAGGTCGCGCACCGTCGCGGCGCAACGCCAGTGGCGCCGGCCTTGCGAGGGCGGCCGCGGGATCGTTCACCGAGGACTACGGTCGGCAGCGATCTTTTCGAGTTCCTCGAGGCGCTTGGCGAGATCGTTCGAGCGCACCGTCAGCCGCCAGGCGTAAAAGAACAGCAGGATCCAAACCGCTGCGTATGCGCCGCCGAGATAGAAGAGATGATTCATTGTGTGTGCACTCCGGTTTCCAGCTCGTCTCTGAGCATGTCGATGCGTTCGGCCAATCGCAGGGTGCGTAGCCGCAGCGCCCAGAGCCAGCCGAACAGCATCGTGAACGCACCGACGCAGATGAGCAGCGTCGCAATCATGGATGGGTCCTGGAGGCCCGATCCGCCCTCGGGCGTTCTCAGTACCGCCGGGTGAATCGTCCTCCACAGCTTCGTCGAAAGGATAATCAAGGGAATGTCGAGCGTCCCGACGATCGCCAGAACCGCCGCGAAGCGCGCGCCCGTCTCGCTGCCTTGCGTGAACTGGCGCATCAGGAGGTAGGCGACGAAGATGAGCCACAGGATGAGTGTCGTCGTCAGGCGCGAGTCCCACGTCCACCAGGTCCCCCAGCTCGCGCGCGCCCAGAACGGCCCCGTGATGAGGACGATCGTCGCGAACAAGACGCCGACTTCGACGCCCGCATGCGCCGCGCGATCCCACTCCGACCGGCGGTTGTAGAGGAAGACCATGCTCGAGATGCAGGCGATGAAAATGCCGATGAAGCCGACCCAGGCCGAGGGCACGTGGTAGTAGAAGATCCGCTGGACGATTCCCAGATGCTTTTCCGTCGGGACCCACGCGAACACGGCCCAGAGCGTCACGAGGAAGGCCACCGCCGTCGGCCACGGCAGAATGCGGATGAGCAGGCGCTCGGTTCGTTCGATCATCTCGCTTTTCCCTCTCCTCGTCTCAGTCTACCGAGACATAGTCAAAGGCCAACCAGCCCGCCGTGACGAACAGGACGTCGAAGGCGATGAGCATGTTCGTCCAGCCCGAGGCCATCGACAGCGGCTGGCCCGCCATGACCGTCGCCGTCGCCTTGACCGCGGCGATGAGGAGCGGGATCTCCAGCGGCAACACGAGCAGCGGCAGCATCAGCTCGCGTGCCCGGGTGCCCAGCGCCCCGAGGGCGAACAGGCTGCTCGCCGCCGCAAGGCCGATCGTGCCGGCGACGACGACCGCGCACAGCGGCGCGAGGAACGGCACCAAGTCGACGTGGAAGAACAGGGCGAACACCGGAATCAGCAGGGCCTCGAACACGAACATGAACAGGAGGTTGACCGTGAACTTCGCCAGAAAGATCGAGCTGCGGTCGATCGGCGCGAGCAACAGGCCCGCCAAGCATCCGTTTTCTTTCTCGATGAAAAACGTGCGTCCCAGACCCAGCATCGAGGAAAACACGATCGCCACCCAGAGGATGCCCGGCCCGACCTTGGTTACGTTTTCGGGAGTGACGTCGATCGCGAAGTTGAACGCGAGCAGTACGAGCACGCCGAGGACGAACAGCGACGAGAGCGTCTCGCGCCGGCGCGCTTCGAGCATGATGTCTTTCCAGATGAGCGCAAGCATCGCGGTGTCAGTTTCCTCGCTCGGGTACCGGCCGGCCTTGAACCACCGCGCTGAAGATCTCCGCCATTTCGGCCGCCGTCGGCACGCCGTCTCGGGATTGCCAGGCCACGCGCCCGCCGTGCAGCATCACCGCGCGGTCTGCGCAGCCCAAGCCGCGGGCGAAATCGTGGGTGGTGAGCAGGATCGTGCAACCGGCCCGCTTGAGCTCGTCGAGCGTCTCGAACAGCAGGGTCGCGCCGGTCGGGTCGAGGCCGCTGAACGGTTCATCGAACAGGACCAGGTCCGGCTCGTGCAACATCGCGCGGGCCAGTGCCAAGCGCTGGAGCATCCCTCGTGAAAACGTCCGTACCGGCCGGTCCGCCGCATCGGCGAGCGATACGCGTTCGAGCAGGCTCAGAGAGCGATCGCCGTCGGCGACGCCGTAGAGGCGGCCGTAGTAGTCGAGGTTCTCGGCCGCCGTCAGATCGCCGTACAGGTAGGAGTCGTGCGCCACCACCCCGATGCGGCGGCGCAAGGACGCCGGCCCGGGCAGCGGCGTGCCGAACAGCGAGACCTCGCCGCGGTCGGGCGACAGCAGTCCCGCGAGGATTCGCAGAAACGTCGTCTTGCCGGCTCCGTTGGAACCGAAGATCGCCACCGTGTCGCCCGCGGCGACCTCGAGGTCGAGGCCGCGCAGCACCCGGAGCGTGCCGAAACGGCGCTCGAGCCCGCGAACGGCGACCGCTTTGCCCCCATCCGTCACGACGTCTTCGATCGCGGGCGCTCGCCGCGAAGCCACGCAAACCAGAACAAGTGGCTACCGACGGCCGCCGCCCACAGAAAGGCCTTCAGGTAGCCGATCAGCGCTGCGAAGACCAGTCCGTAGGTCGGGCCGTTGCGCTTCCAGAAGCGGCTGCCGAAGTTTCCCGGCGCCACCGTCGGCCGCTCGCCACGGGCTTCGGCCTCCCACAGCCCGCGAAACACCTTCAAGTAGGCCACCCACGCGCTCACGAGGATTCCCACCGTGGCGATTCCCGCCAGCCACAGCGAGGCTGCGTCGGCGCCCACGTGTACAGCGATGCCCCACACCACCGCAATCTGAACCGAGATGTCGCCCGCCACATCGAAGCGCTCTCCCCGGGATCCTTCGCGAAGAGAAGAGCGGGCGAGGTCTCCTGCGATCATGTCGAGAATCCGCGATGCAAAGAACAAGAGCGATCCGGTTACCGCACCAGCATACGACTCCTGGGCGATCACCGCCGCCGCCACCAAGCCCGTTGCAATCTTGGCGACCGACACGTGGACCGGCATCACGGGGGTCCGTGCGAGCAAGCGAGTGAGCGGAATGGCGATCCACTTTTGGATCAGCCGGTAGTGCCATGGATCGACTAGGTCGTCGGAGGATGCGAACAGCTTTTGCTCGCAGCGGGCGACCGCCACGTTGTCGCTCAACCGGTGGCGCTCGGCCACTCCCAATGGAAACACCACTGCGTCGGGGGCCGCCGCGGCATTGATCAGCTCGGACGACGGATTTCCCGCCAGTTTGGGAATCAGCTTCTTGAGCGCCGAGCGCTCGATCCGGGCCATCGGGGCCACAACCCGGCCGCGGTCCGTAAAGCGGGCCACCGCCGGGCCGTGCGTGCGCTCGTTGAAGGCGACGATCGCACCCGGCGCCAGGTACCAGTCGCCTGCAATCACCAGGACCAAGTCACTGTCGGAGGTATCCGCCGCGGAATACTCGGTCGCCGGAATGCAGGCCACGTCGTCGCCGATCTCGCCCGCGATCTCAGCTCCCAATGCCTTCATCCGAGCAGGAAACAGGACGATCGGATCGAGGCCGAGCCGGCGCGCCGCCGCAACGTGGCGGGCCACCGCCGGCACCCCGCCCACTCGACAGACGGCGGTACGACCGGTGACGAGGATGACGACTCGCGTTCGGTCGTAACGTCCGATGACCGGAGGAAGTTCGACCACGGTCCGTCTTATAACGGCGACTCGGGCGGTAATCGAACCCGCTTGGCCGCTCTCCCCTCCCGCTCGAGGGGCGCGGTTGGCCATGCCGCCCGATTGACGTAGGCTTCGGCCGCCTGCGGGCGGGGGGCCGCCGAGCTACGACACCGCAGCGCGGAGTCAGATCAACATTAGGAGAACGAAATCATGAGAGAAGCTGTCGTCGTATCGAGTGTTCGCACCGGGCTGGCCAAGTCGTATCGGGGATCGTTCAACATGACCCGGCCCGACGACATGTGCAGCCACGTACTCGATGCCGCCATGCAGCGAATTCCCGCCGTGGACAAGGCCGAAGTCGAAGACGTGATCATCGGCTGCGGATTTCCCGAGGGCGCGCAGGGCATGAACGTGGCGCGCGTCGCCACTCTCGGAGCCGGCTTCCCCGAGACGGTGGCAGCCACCACCGTCAACCGGTTCTGTTCCTCGGGGCTGCAGGCGATCGCCATGGCCGCCCACCAGATCGTCATGGAAGGGGCCGAAGTCGCCATCGGCGGCGGCACCGAGAGCATCACGATGGGCCAGGGCCTGATGAACAACAACGGCCTGATCAACGACCGCATCCAGAAGGAATGGCCCGGCATCTACATGGGCATGGGCGAGACCGCCGAGATCGTCGCCGAACGTTACGGAATCTCGCGCGAGGACCAGGATCGCTACGCGCTTCAAAGTCAGCAGCGCTACGCCGCCGCGCAAGAAGCAGGCCTTCTCGACGACGAGATCGTTCCGATGAAGGTCAAGTGGAGCCGCAAGGGCGAAGACGGGCAACCGGTGATCGAAGAGAAGGTCATGGACCGCGATGAGTGCAACCGACCGCAGACCACGCTCGAGGGTCTTGCCGCACTGCCGCCCGTGTTCCGCGAGGACGGTACGATCACCGCCGGCAACGCCTCACAGCTCGCCGACGGTGCATCGGCGACGGTCTTGATGTCGAGTGAGCGTGCGGCCGCCTTGGGCGTCGAGCCGATGGGCATTTTCCGCGGGTTCGCGGTCGCCGGCTGCCGGCCCGAGGAAATGGGCATCGGTCCGGTGTTCGCCGTGCCGAAAATCCTTAAGCGGCTCGGTCTCAAGATCGAGGACATCGACATCGTCGAGCTCAACGAGGCCTTCGCCTCGCAGCTGCTCTACTGCCAGCGCGAGCTCGGAATCAGCGACGAGCAGCTCAACCCGAACGGCGGTTCGATCGCGATCGGCCACCCCTATGGCATGACCGGCTCGCGAATGGTCGGCCACATCCTGCGTGAGCTCAAGCGCCGCGGGAAAAAGTACGGCCTGGTGACCATGTGCATCGGCGGCGGTCAGGGAATGGCCGCTGTGTTCGAGGCTTGCTGAGCGGGGAGATTTCCCGTCATCGGCCGCCTATCCCGGTGTAAAATCGAAATAATGTCGGGAAGGCGGCAGGAACTCAGCCGGCTCCTGGAGCTGTACCGTAAGGGTGTGATCGACGAGCAGGCGCTCATCGATCAGATGGATGCCCTCGGCCTGAAGGTTGGAGAGGACGGCGAAGAAGCGGCATCGCAGCGACCGGCGGTCGAGTCACTCGTGGAGCGGCTCGACCGCTATCGCGCCGCTGAGGCCTCGGGCGCCGAGACGCTCGAGCGGTGGGCCGAGCTGACAGGCAACTCAAGGCTGGCCGGCGGACTGCGCGTTGCCGCTGCCCGGGAACGAGCGCACGCCCAATTGCTCGAACGACGCATCGGTGAACTAGGTGGCCAAGCGACCGCCGTCGTTCCCGACTGGCTCGCCGGGTTCAACGCCGCCCTGGTCGATCCAGAGGCGAGCGACGAACAACGCCTGGGTGCGATCGTCAAACAGTTTCCCGATCCCGACGCTGCCGTTGCACCACTCCGGCGGTTTATCGATTCGGTTTCCGGCGATCCAATGACCCAGTCACTCCTTTTGTCGATCTGTGACGACGAACAAACCACGGTGCGCTGGTTCCACGAAGAGTACGCCCGTATTACCGGCACCGGCTCGTAACTCATCTCGCGACATACGTCTCTCCCCGCAGCTCGAGCAGTGCCCGGCCGTCGGCCTGCACGCCGAGCTTCCAGTAAA
>CAZQYE010000070.1:0-9483 GCA_964597375.1 uncultured Myxococcales bacterium | reverse complement strand
CGACGTCGAGCATCTGCTTGCGCTCGAGGCGTTTGAGCCGCGGATGCGCGAGATAAAACGGAATGGCGATGCCGGGCACCCCATCCGGACAGAACCATTCGCTCGACAGCCACACGTGCGGCCGCACCCTCAAGTTTTTGTGCTCGAGTTCTCTGTAGAGCGTTTCGACGAGGCCTTCGAGCCAACTTCCCTCGATCGCAACGTCGAGGTCGCACAGGCGCAGATCGAGCAGCTCCTCATCGGGGAGCCGTGCCCACGCCGGGCTCGTCTTTCGGTGCTTGGCGCTCACGGGGCCTAGTCTGACCATAGCGCACAAGCGCCTGAAAAAGAAAGCGTTTTGCGCGATCCGGCAGTCCGACCCCAAAGCCGGCCGCAAATCTTGGTCGCGGGGCACAGAACCGGCCGAGTACAATGTTTGGCAGGATGCCATGAAGCGTACGAAGCTTCCCAACGCGATGGTGTGCGCCGTCGTCCTGTTGTGCGTACTGCCGACGGCCCTTGCGGCCGCCGTGGCGGCGGCTTCTTCGCTGCCGGCCGACAGCAACCTCGCCGCCGTCCTGACGAAAATCGCCGCCGTCCTCACCGGCCGCCATGCACACACCGGACTCGAGTGGACGGCCGGCTCTCTGGCCATGGTCACGTTCGCGCTGGCCTGCGTGTACTACGGCGCAACGCGCAACACGATGATTCCCGCGCTCACGTTCGCGCTGTTCCTTGCCGGCAGCACCGATGCAATCCGCGGTCTGCTCGCGGCCGGGGACCTCGCGGATTGGCCCGGCGGAGCCGACACGCTCGCACTGTTGTGGACGGCGCACCGTAGCGCCGCCGCCGTTGCGCTCCTCGTCGGGATCGCCGTCGGCAGTAGTCGGCGCCCGCTCGTCGGCAGCCGGTCGGGCGCCTGGCTCAGTCTGATTCTCGCGGCCGCCACCGCATTGCTCTGCTATCGCTTGAGCGTCCTAGCGACCCAGGTCGAGCCGCCCCAGATGATCTTCCCCGACAGCTTGCTGCCGCGGCCATATGACCTGCTACCGGCGCTCTTGATTTGCGCCGCCGGGCTTCTCGTGGCCCGTGGTCCGTGGCGCTCGGCGCCGAGCCCCTTCACCCACTCCGTCGTCATCGCTACCGTTCCGCTGGCGGCCGCTCAGATGCTCATGGCCAGCGGCGCAATCGAGCCGTTCGCCGCTGCGTTCAACGCCGCTCACCTCGTCAGCCTGGCCGGCTACCTGACCGTCCTCGCCGGCCTGTGCCTCGAGCTGATCGATACGTTCGCCGAGCAACACGCGACGCTCGATGCCCTCAAGGAAGCGCAGGATCGGCTCAGCGACCAGGCGGCAAAGATCGTCGCCGCCAACCGGGAACTCGAGCGCACGATGGCCATGCGCGATGCGGCCGAGGCGGATCGCGTGCAAGCCGAACGGGCCCTCGTCGAAAGCGAACGCCGCCTGCGCGCGATTCTCGACAATGCCCCAGCCGTGATCTCGGTGAAGTCGCTCGATGGGCGTTACACGCTCGTCAACCGCCGTTTCGAGCAAATCTTCGAAATGGATCGCGAGCAAGTCGAGGGCCGGACCGACGCGCAACTGTTCGCCGCCAAAATGGCGGAGGCCTACCAAGAGCACGATCGCCTGGTCAAGGAAGCCGGCGCGCCGATGGAGTTCGACGAGACGATGCTGACGGACGACGGTTTTCGCACTTATCAGTCCGTCAAGTTTCCGCTTTACGACGCGCGGGGGAACATCTACGCGATCTGCAGCATCGCAACGGATGTCACGGAACGCCGGCGGGCGGAAGAGGAAATCCGGCGGTCGAACGAGGAACTCGAACGGTTCGCCTACGTCGCCTCACACGACTTGCAGGAACCGCTGCGAATGGTCTCGAGCTACACGCAACTCCTCGCCAAGCGCTATGCGGGGAGGCTCGACGAAGATGCAGACGACTTCATCGGGTTCGCTGTCGACGGCGCAAACCGAATGCACCGTCTGATCAACGACCTGCTCGAGTACTCTCGGGTCGGTACCCGCGGCCGCCAGCTCGAACCAACCGACGCCGAGGAGGTGTTACAGACCGTTCTCGCCGATCTCCAAGTCGCCATCGAAGAAAGCGGCGCGCGAGTCACGCACGATCCCCTGCCCACGGTCCTGGCCGATTCTACTCAGCTCCGCCAGCTCCTGCAGAACCTGATCGGCAACGCTCTGAAATACCGTGGCGAGCGACCGCCGCAGGTACACGTCGGGTGCCAGCGCAGCGGCGGCGACGAGTGGACGATCTCGGTGCGGGACAACGGAATCGGGATCGCTCCGGAACATTTCGATCGAATCTTCCAGATCTTTCAGCGCCTACACGGGCGCAACGAGTATTCGGGAACGGGAATCGGGCTAGCAGTGTGCAAGAAAATCGTCGAGCGCCACGGCGGTCGAATCTGGGTAGAGTCCGAACCCGGCCGTGGCAGCACCTTCCTGTTCACGATTCACGGCAGCGAGGCTGCGGCATATGCGAGCTGAAGCGGAAGCGCCACGCTACGTCGAGATCCTTCTCGTCGAAGACAGCGCCGGCGACGCGCGTCTCGCCGTCGAGGCATTCCGAGAGTGTGGCACTCTCAACCGGTTGCACGTAGTGCCGGACGGCGCGAGCGCCCTCGCTTACCTCCGCCGAGAAGGAGAATACGTGACGGCGCCAAGGCCAGATCTGATCCTGCTCGATTTGAACCTACCGGTGATGAACGGTCTCGACGTGCTCGCCGAGATCAAGGGAGACCCCGATCTCCGGACGATTCCGGTGGTGGTGCTCACGACATCGCTGGCCGACAGCGACATTCGCTCGGCCTACGAGTCGTATGCCAACTGCTACATCGCCAAACCGGTGGACTATGAAGGCTTCGCCGCGGTGGTCGACCTGATCGAGCGATTCTGGATGAACACCGTGGCACTACCGCCACGCTGAGGAAGAGGAAGATGGAAACTGGCTCCACCAAGACTCGCAACGAGGAACCGAGACGTCGCAAGCTACTGCTCGTCGAAGACAACCCGGGCGATGCGCGACTGTTCATCGAAGCCCTGCGCGAAGTCCGCGCAGACGACTTCGAAGTAACGCACGCCGAGTGTTTCGGCGACGCGCGCCGGCGACTGGAAGAGTCGGCCTTCGACGTGATCCTCTTGGATCTAGGGCTGCCGGACGCCGAGGGTCTCGGCATGGTGTCGGTACTCTCGGAGTTGGCGCCGCAAACTCCAGTCGTGGTTCTCACGGGCCGCGACGACGAACGGCTCGCGGTCGACGCAGTACGGTCCGGTGCCGAGGACTACTTGATCAAAGGGCAGATGGAGGGAGCCCTGTTGGTGCGCTCGATTCGTTATGCCATCGAGCGGCACCGCCTGGTCGAAGCACTCAAGGACCAAAACCGGCAGCTCGAGCACTTTGCGTTCGCAACCGCGCACGATTTGAAGGCGCCGCTGGGAAATATCGAACAGAGCATCGAGCTGCTCCGCTGCGACGAGGACGACGAGGCCGAGCTTCCCGAGCTCACGGTCCTCGGCCTGAAGGGCATCGAGGTCGCGAGCAAGCGCATGCGCCGTCTGGTTACCGATTTGCTCGTGCTCGGCCGCGCCGGATCCCGGACGACGGCTCCCGAGCGAATCGACCTCGCCGAGTTTACGGCCTCGGTCGTTGAGGCCTACCGCGGCGACGCCGAGGCCAAGGGGGTCGAACTCGAGGTTTCCACGGACCCCCTGGCGATCGTCGCACGCCGCCGCGACCTCGAAGCCGTCCTCGCAAACGTGATCGGCAACGCGATCAAGTACATCGGCGAGCCCGATAGTCCAGCCGTGCAGGTCGGCTGGGAGCGCCGCGGCGAAGAAGCTCTCGTGTGGGTGCGGGACAACGGACCGGGCTTCGACCCGGCTGAGGCGGAAACGGTATTCGAGCCGTATCGGCGCCTCAGCACGGATCAAGAAGGCACCGGCCTCGGCCTGGCAATCGTCAAGAAAGCCGTGGAAGCTCAAGGGGGACGGGCCTGGATCGAAACGCAGCCGGGCGGTGGAACGACGGTCTATTTCACGGCTCCGCTGGCGCCCGCCGATCAGATGCCGGCGGCAGGCGGATCAACCGCGGTACCGGGGACAACGTGAGCACGGGATCGGCTACATTCGTGCACGCCGCACGCTCAAGCCTGTACAGCGGCTCGTCGCCTGCGGACCAGGTGGACCCTGCGGGAGCCGAACATCGCGCATTGCCTCGTCCCGGCACCGGCGGCGCACGACCGGCACGAAGTTTGCTTTACGCATTTGCAAGGCGCTTGCGCCTCCGCTCACTCATTCGGCCTGCGAGACTCGGGCGGAAGACCGATCGCCGGGCAAGCGACTCGATATGTCCGAGAGAGGGAGTGTGAAACCATGGCTACGATCCTAATCATCGACGACGACGATCTGATGCGCGCCAGTATCCGCGCCATGCTCGAGAGCGGCGGGCACAAGGTTCTCGAGGCCCCCAACGGCCGTGTGGGAGTGCGGCTCGTTCAAGAGACCCCGGTCGACCTCGTCATGTCCGACATCATCATGCCGGGCAAGGACGGTGTTACGACGATCGGCGAGATCCACCAGCAGTTCCCCGACATCAAGATCATCGCCATGTCGAGTGCCGAGCCGGGAGACCCTCTGGCCGATCTCGAGATCGCTTGGGTCTACGGGGCCCACAAGAGCTTCCAGAAGCCGATCAAGCGCGAAACGCTGTTCGCAGCCATCGAGGAGTTGCTCGGCGAGACCGCAACCGCCTCGGCCTGACGATCTCTCGCCCAAGTCAATCCGTCTCGCCCGCCAGGGTCTTGGCGGCGATATCTTCGAACCGGGCGGCGAGACGGTCCCAGGTGCGTTCCTTGGCGACCCGGCGCGCCCGGCGCGCAAGACGCGCGCCTAGGCCGGGCTCGGTGCGCAGCCGCTCCACGTGCCGTACGATCTTGGTCACGCTGCCCGGCGCGTGCAGAAGCGCGGCCTTCTTGTGCTCGAAGAACTCGGGAATCTCGCCGCTTCGGCTGGCGACGATCGGGACGCCCGCCGCCGCGTACTCCCAAATCTTCAGGGGTGAGAAATAAAACGTCTCCAGCGGCGGGTAAGGCGCCAGGCCCGCGTCCATGCGCGCTAGGTAATCCGGGACCTGTTCATGGGAAACGGCTCCTGCGAGTTCGACGAACTCCGCAAGACCGCGCCGGCGGCAGACGAGCTCGATGTACGCGCGCAGAGGACCGTCGCCGACGACGAGTAGGCGGTATGCCGGGCTGCGCTCGCGAAGCGCCGAAAAGGCGTCGACCAGCAGGTCGATGCCGTGCCACGGTTTGAGGCTACCGAGAAAGCCGAGAACGAAGTGCTCGGGATCGACGGCTTTACGCTTCTCGAGGTCGGCGAACATCGATCGGCTCACTCCGCACGGAAGGACGCGCGCGTCGCGCCGCGAGGCACCGCGCTCGTGGACGTAGTCGATCAGCGCATCCGAGGTCACCAAGATCCGGTCGGCCTCGGTGAGTACGATGCGTTCGACGGCCTCCGCCACGTCGGCGAGCTCGAGATCGCGGTAGGTCTGCTGTTGCTTGCTGAGCGGCGCGTTTACCTCCACGAACAGTGGAATACGCCACTCGCGAGCCGCTTGAAGACCGGCGACCGACCAAAGAGAAAGCCGTTCATAGATCAGATCGAAGTCGCCGGCGCGTTCGAGTTCCAGGCGGGCCGATTGGTTGACGAGCAAGCTGAAGACCTCGGACGCCCGCGGCGTCGGCTCCCCCGGCGCTTGCCGGTATTGCTTGCCGATCGCCAGCCGCACCTCGTTGAGAACCGGATCGGCGGCGATCGGTATCACCCGGCACGGCAGGTCGGCCGACGATTGGCCCGGATCTGCAGCGAAGACCACGACTTCGTGCCCGCGCTCGGTCAGCGCCCGGACGAATTCCAGGACGTGGGTCGAGCTGCCTGTCGGGCCGACGATCGGAATGCCGCGGTCCGCACAGAGGTAGGCGATGCGCATCGGTTTCATTCTAGCCTTCGTACTCCTTCACCGCAGGCCACCGGGGCGCAGGCACGACGCGCTCTCCAAGCGCACCCGCCTCCCGCCAGATTCACCTGAGATAGCCGAGGGCGCGCAGGCGGTCCCGCGTCGCTCGGTCGAGAGGCACGCCACCGCGCTCTTTCAACTCTCCACTGTAACGCTCCTGCAGGCGATCGAGTTCGCTGCGCAGATCACCGAGAACCGGTGGCTCCTCCGCCGCTAGGTTGCGCTGCTCGCGCGGATCATCGACCAGGTCGTACAGCTCTTCCGACAGCGGCTCCTCAGGTGCTGCGGCGACGCGGAGTGAGCGGCGATCCTCCGACACTCCTTTCCAGCGGACTTCGGGACTGACAATCGCACGATCGTCGCACAGCTCGATCCACGCGTGCTCCCCGCTTACTCCGACGGTCCCGATCAAGCCTTCGATCTCGATTTCGTGCCCTTCCTTGTCACGAATTCGCTCGATCTTGCTTGCGACTCGTACACCACCCTTCTTGTCGGCGTGGACCCGCACCCATTCGCCTTGGTGCAGCTCGTCGAGGCGGAAATGATGCGTGCCGTCGACCAGCTTGAGCTCTCGCAACGCAGGCCCGGACAGCGGGACCTGAACGCGACGTCCCAGCACCCCGAGTGCACCGGCCTGCGTGTCGAGGAACTCGAGCGGCCCGGCAAGTTCGCAGTCGTCGTCGCCGGGAGCAATGAGCTTGACCTCGTCGGCGACCAAACGCCCTGAAGCGAAAATCCCCTCGGCCTGCACGCGCGACCCGGGCCGCAGGTCGGCGGGTACCGCGAACTCCTTGGTGGCAGGTGCGTTCTCGGCGCTCGGCCGAAGCGTACGGACGTACTTGTAACGGCCGGCGCGAAGACCGAGTTGAACCATGCTCCCATGCCGCTCCTCGAAGAACAGCGGGCGCTCGGAGCCGCCGCCGCGCCCTTCGATCAGCCCCATCAGAGAACGGCCGTCGACGCCTGCGACTTCCAAACCACTCGCTTCCATGATCGTGGGGGCCACGTCGACGATCTGAACGGGCACGGCCGGGCGCTTCCCGCGACCGCGGCCGCTGGGAAACCACACGATCAACGGAATTCGTAGCAATTCTTCGTACAGTCCGTAGCCATGATCGAGACGGCCGTGATCGAGAAACCCTTCGCCGTGATCCGCGGTCACGATGACGATCGTGTCGTCGAGAATCCCCCTTGCGGCAAGCACCTCGAGCATCCGGCCGATCTCCGCGTCGGTGTCCTCGATCTCGGCATCGTATAGGCGCTCGAGCAGTTGCACGTCCGCGTCGCCTAGGCCGATGAGGCCGTCTTTGACGGCGTTACGCAACAGCCACCACCTTTTGCCCGTCACTTCCCACTCGATCACCGTCGCCCGCTGCCGCGGGGACAGTTCGCGCTCGATCCACTCGCGACGCGGCGTGTACGGCCAGTGGACGTCCAAGAAATGCAAGTAGGCGAAGAACGGTTTGCTCGCAGACTGATCGTGTTCGAGCCAGGCGAAGAATCGGTGAACGATGTAAGGGGCATCGCCCGCGTTCTCGACGTAGGTCTCGAAGCCGCGATCGAGCCGACTATAGCGGCGGTCGAGATGGGAGTTTTCGACGAACGCTCCAGTCCGGTACCCGGCACCGGCCAGGCGCTCGGCCAGCGTCACCACGCCGTCGTCGAGAACATCGACCCCGTGGCGACTCGAATCGAAGACACCATGGTGCGCAGGATAGAGTCCGGTGAGCAGCGAGGGAACCGAAGGCTTTGTCCACGAGGCGACGCTGTAGGCATTCTCGAACACGACCCCGCTCGCAGCCAGTCGGTCGAGATATGGGCTCGCCCCCCCGGTTCCACCGTAGGAGCCGAGCCGATCGGCGCGCAGGGCGTCGATACACAAGAGCAGGACGTTGGGGTGCTCCGACACCGGCGCCTCGCGACCGCAGCCGGTCGCGAACAAAGCCGCGCAGACGACGGCGGCACCCAGGAGGGACCCGAGTCGTGGGCAGTGCCCCGCGTCTCCCCTGTCCCGGGCGGCGGGCAAGAAACACCCGATTCGGGATCGGCGACCGGCGCGCCGCCCACGCCGGACTGCGCATCTCATGCCCGCCGAGCCGCTCTTTTCGTTGCCGCGCATGTCAGTTCGGCAAGAAGTAGGTCAGGCCGATGCCGTATTCGAGGACTTGGAAGATACGGCTCGTGCGGGTCGAATCACCGTCACGAAGTTTGAAACGAAAGTCGCTGCGCAGGCCGCTGACCCACGGCACATCGACGCTGAGGCCGGTTTCGATCTGGTGGATGTCGTCTTCACGCCCGAAGTTCGTGTTCGTACCGAAGACCGGGTCTTGGGGCGTGTCGACCGTGTAGTCACGGTTTTGATACTTGTAACGAAGCCTGAAGTCGACACCGGCCGGCAGCCACGAATCGAAACCGGCCTGCACCGTCAATTCTTGGCGGTCGTAGTTGTCGGCACGCGTATCGCGGTCGCCGTATTTCACCTTCACCCGTGGAATGAAGTACCGGTGGACTCGATATCGGAACTCACCCCAACCGGTTACACGAAAGGCGTCTCGCCCGCGTTCCGCCGCATCGTACTCGTCCCAGTCGGTATCGACTCCAGCGGCCGCTTTCATCGCCTTGTCCGGACCGAACTTGTGCTCGTAGGCGACTCCGAGTCGATGCGCCGAGTACGTCACATCGTCGCCTCCCTGAAGGTCCTCCAGCCTCAGTCGGCTCGGCGTGTATCCGTACTTGAGCAGCGCGAAGCCGCCCAACAACGGATAGCGGACGCTCGGTCGAATCTCCACGGTGTTGCGATTGGAAAAATTCGCGAACACGCGGCCACGCACGGTGAGTGCTACTTCCGAAGGCATCCAGCGCTCCTCGCGCGAGCGCCAGCGGCCGTTGGCCGGCATCCACGCAACGTGCCCCTTGAGCGTCGAGAAGAACGCGCCTTCTTCCTGCGGCCCCTTCTGTGCCGACCGCACGTTGTCCGTGTACCCCTGCTCGAACGACATGCGCGCCTGCCACGTGGGCTCGGGCTTGCGATGCTTCTTCTTCGCCTGAGCAGGTCCGGCTGCGGCCAACAGTGCAAGACACAGCGCCACGCAGACCAACCAACGTACTCCATTCATCGTCGACTCACCCCTCGTCACTACTTTTTTGCTCCAATTCCAAATGCTTTCTCACCCGCCGCGTAATGCGGGACAAGCCGGCAAAGTCCACACCTTCCGGCAGATCCGCTGCGCTCTCCTCGTTCGCCTCCTCGAGGCAACGCCGAACGGCGCCTTCGAGCTCGCCGGCGTCGAGCACATCGGGATGGACGATCCGCATCAGCCCATGACGTTCGAACGCCTGAGCGCGCAACAGTTGTTCGAAACGCGGGTAGACACGCGGGACGACGGTGGCACGCTTTCGCATCGCCACCAGCTCACACGTCGTATTGTAACCGGCCATCGACACGGTCGCCGA
>CAZQYE010000069.1:0-9542 GCA_964597375.1 uncultured Myxococcales bacterium | reverse complement strand
GTTGCCCTGGTACCCCATGATCGAGTAGTGCGTCGCCGCCATTTCTCCGACGACGCCTTCGGCAACCAACTCACGCAGGCGGTCGAGCGGCAGGGCAACGTTCAAATCGCGTAGAATGTACCCGGTGTCGATATGGAGATGATTCGCCTCGATCGTGTCCGACGTCGCATCGGCTCGGATCTTTCGCCATGAGGGATCGCCCCGCAATGGGTTGGCCCGCTCGAGATCCATATCGAACGGTGGATCGCCTTTCATCGAGAGGCCGGCCGTCGACAACAGTGCGACTTTCGAGTGGGCAAGAGGCTTCGTCACCGGGGCCCACGGAATTGGATCGTGCACCGGCTGTGCGGGAATCGCGGCCGACAAGAGGCTCTCAAGGAACTTTCCAGTAAAGCGCCAGGGGTCGACTTCGCGCGGGCTACCTTCCACTCGCTCGTCGTTCACGTTCGCTGCTCCTCCTCGTCCCGTATCGGGTCAGACACGCGGCACCGCCGGCAGAGGATCATCGCACCACGTGACGGGCAATCCAAATCCGGTCAGTCGGCTGAAACCCCAAACGTGGAACGTCGCGGCCACTCCATCCGAAAGTCCTCATCCGGCTCCCCGGCAGGCCGGGAAACGGTCATCACGCGAAACGTCGCGCCGCGGCCGGCCACGAAGTCGCCCACGACCAACCCCAGCTCGGCTCGGACGTACTCGGTTCCCGCGATTGGACCGGCACCGCCCGTGCGCGACCCAGCGCCGCTGACCAAGTGCAGCGTGTCGCCGTGACGAATGACCTGCAAGGCGTGCTCGTGCCCGGAAACAACGACGGAACCAGCCGGCAGAATCGGCTCGACGGCGGCTACGTATTCCGCGTAGCTCCTCGAGGCCATGTCCTGACGACTGAGTCCGAGCTTTCGTGCGGCGACGACGAGCGAACAGATACCGGGCATCGGCAGTAGGCCGGTGCACAAGATGTGGTCGCGCCACGCGAAGTAGCCGGCGTGGCCACCTCCGGAACGCAATGGGTGATGCGCAAGAAGAACCCGCACGGGACAAGGATCGGCCGCGCATTCCAGTTCGGCCCGCAGCTGTGGCACGACCTCCGCAACGGTCTTCGCCCTGCATCCACGCTCGCGCGCCAGAGAACGCCGTTCCGATACGTCGCGCAGGAACCAGTTCGAATCCAGCGCGATCAGGCGTACCGCCGCCGAGTCCAGTATGCGCACCGGACCGGGACAACCCGGCGCCGGTACGAATCGCACGCTGCGGCCGCCGGTCGAGCGCAGATAGTCACGCTCGCGAGTTAGGATCGCGACTCCGGTTTCCGGAGAATCGCCCCAGTCGTGGTTTCCTGGAATGAAAAACACTCGGTCCGCAGCGGCCGCGGCACGCACCTGCTCGTCGATATCCGGCCACGCGTCGATCTTCCGCTGCAAGGACGGCTGGCGGTAGGCATTGTCACCGAGAAACACGACCACCGTATGAGTTGGATCGGGAGTCCGATCGAGCACGTAGCGGAGGACATCGAGGCCCCGTCGTTCCCGCGAGGCTTTGCCAGCATCTCCGACGAAGAAAACGCGCATGCGGTCGGTCGCAACGGCGTCCCGAGTCTCGGTACCCGCCGCCACGCGAGCCAATGCCTCCGCACCGCCGAAGGCCGCATCGGCACCGCCCGAGAAGGTGGCGACAAGCACCACTCCGAGGACAATTTCTCCGAAAAGGCCCCGGACCAAGCGTTTGGGGATTCGGCCGCTGCTACGGCAAGCAACTGCCGTTGGCCGCCCCGTCGTCAAACATGTCGCAGTCGAGGTCGAGCGCGTCCCCCTCCTCGTACATCCGGCAGGCCCTGCAATCGGCGGCCGCCGAAATGCACGCGGCCACTGTAGCGGGGTCGCTACTCCCGCACGGGGAAAACGCCGCAAGAAGGTCGACACCGGCGCTAGCGCAACGGTTGTCGAGATCGCGCCGGATGCGACCGACGACGGGATCACAGGTTTTCGCGATCTTGCCACGCGCGTCCGCACCCAAACACGCGCCGAGTTCAGACGTGCGTCGAATCGCACCATCGGCGAGGCCCGTCTTCTTGCACCGGCTGAACTCCTTCCCGATCGTATCGAGGCAACGCAGCACGTCCTTGGCGAGAGATTGCTGGCATTTCGCCGCATCCTTGTCGGCGGACAACCGAATCGTGGCGGCCTCGAGATCGGAACCCAACACGTCGCGGAGCAGATCACGCGGGCGATCCGTTCCTGCGGTCGACACGGTCGCGTCGTCGGTCGCACCAAAGGAGGGATAGCGCTCGAAGCCGTCCGAGGCCAATCCCACGCAGAGCTTACCGAAATCCTTCGCGGTCTTGGCCGTCGCCGAAGCGATCTTTCCCTTGCGGTCGGCGGCGACGCAGTCGTCGATCGTCATAGCGCCCAATCGCTCCTTCGCCCCGTCGGACAGGCACTTGAGAGCGTCTTTACCGCTCGTCTTGGCGACTTTGGCCAGGTCCTTGTTCAAGGCGGTCATACACTTCTGTTGTGACCGCGTGGGAAAGATTGCGACCGTATTGGCTCTGCCCGGCGTGGGCCCCCCAGGGCCGCTCGCGGCCCACGCCGCGGGATCCGTACCCACCGCGTACGGGTCGATGCGCTCGAGCGAGGCTCCCGTCCCGTCGGCAGCCTCCGGCCACTCGCCGAAGTCAACGTACGTCACCTCGTCAACGACCACGTAAGGGAACACCAAACCTACGACGCCGCAGATCGTGCCGTCCGGCTCGGGGGTGTCCGGCCGCCTCAGGCGCACCGACTCGCTGAAGTTGCTGAGCTTGCCGGAGTAAGGTCCCACCATCGGTGTTCCCGGAGACAGGCCGTAGATCGACTCGAACTCACTCTTCTTTTGCAGCTCGACGACCGGATCGAAGGACACTACGAGCAGGTAGCCACCGGCCGGAATCGTCGTTCCCGCGGGGAAGTCGAAATCGATTCCGCCGGTGATGCGCCACGGAAGAACGCCGTAGGTTCCTCCGTAGTCCGTCGATAGTTCGACCGGTGCCGAAGTAGGATTGTACAGCTCGACGTATTCTGGATTGACCGTAGCGCCGACGAACGGATCGGGCGGATGGTACATGATTTCGTTGATCATGACAGGCCCGGCCGCCGGAGCAGCATTGCTCGCACCCGGCGTCGTCGTGGCCAACCGAACGAACTCGCCCGTCCCGTTCGGATAGCGTCCCATGGGCACCTGACTTTCAAGCTCTCGAAATTCGACGAAGTCGCGCGGTCCAGTCGGCGCCACCCCGTCGCCCGCCGATAGAATCGCCTCGTCGTCGCACGGCGAGTGGAATCCGAAACCAAGCTGGTTCTCGTCGAACACCACGTATCCGCCCGGCGGCACGATCGTTCCCGGCGGAATCGTAAACTTGTCGAGTTGGGCGAAACTGTCGGAGATGAACCAGCCGCTGATATCGACCGCCTGCGTCGTTGGATTGTACAGCTCAATCCAGTCGACACCCGGATCCGAATGCGAGAGAACCTCGTTGATGCGTACCGTGGTGAGCGGCTCGTAGGGCACCACCGAACGCAGAGCGCTGAAATCCTGCACCATCGTGCCCGCGTTGTATCGGTTCGGCTGTCCGAACGTGCTCGAGCTGCCGTCCCGGTAGGACGGTGAGGTCGGTGTGATCGTCGCGTCCGGATCCTGCTCGAGCTTGAAGACCTCGGTTTGACCGATCCCGGCGGGCGGTTGAATTCCCTCGCCGGCCGGCCCGAACACGACCGTGCTCGACGCGTCGAGAATCGTAATCTGTGTATCGTTGTTCGACACTTTCCAGTTTACCTGCGACGGTAGGCAGCTCGGACTGACGCACGACGCCGTTGCATAGGTCCCGAACTCGGACGGCCGGACGTTGATCCACCAGCGCCCGATCACCGGATTGTAGGATCTCGCGTTGCTGGGAAGATTCTCTGAAATCGTGATGATCGTGCCGCTCCGGATGTCTTGCCAGAACGGATCCGTGGTCAGATCGATGGAAAACGACTCTTCACCGGCGCTCCCGGTGCGGTTGACGACCAGGAACGACCAACCTCGCATGTCGAGGTGATCGGTGATGACGGCAAGTTCGAACCAGTCGCCGCCGTTCCCGGCACGGACGCCCCAGAACGGGTCGGACGCTCCGTTTTCGAGGAAGTCGGCGTCGTCGACCGCATTGTATTCGTTCAGGATGACGTCGGCCGCACCGGCCAACACGGGACTCGACACCAAGGCACAGAACAGAGCAACTGCCGTAAGACGCTTCATGACTCGTCACCTCATTCGCACCGGCCCCGCTTCTGTGGCTGGCGGCGCCACAGTGCGGCGCTCCGCTACAGGGGCTCCCCTCGGGCAGCGAGGGATCCCCCGCATGGTACGCCGGGAGCAAAGCACCGTCTGCTGCTTTTTACCCCACTTTGGCACGAGGAATAAAGGATTTTTTTCGCTTCGGCCCATGATGCAGCGCGGCAAACCCGCTCTGGTTGACACCCCGCCTTGCGCTGCAGTAGCGTTTTGGGTCGCCCATGGCTTCCCAACCGCTCATTGGATCACTGCACTCGCGCTCTTCGCGTTATGAACTGAAGTATTTCGCCGGACCGGCGACGATCGAGCGGCTGCGTGCCGAAATCGCCCCCTGGGCCCAGCCGGACCAGTACGCCCGGCACCGCACGGGCCACCGCTACCTGGTGGACAGCCAGTATTTCGACTCGCCGGACCTCACGCTCTACCGCGCCACGGTTGGGGGTCACAAGTCGCGCTTCAAGCTGCGGCTGAGAAGCTACGACGATGGATCCGACTCCGTGTTCGCCGAGATCAAGCGCCGCGTGAACGACGTCATCGTCAAGACGCGGTCGCGGGTTTCGGCGACCGTCGCCGAGCAAATCGAGGAGTGGACTCTCGGCGGCCCGCGCCCGCACCTTCAGAGCGGCGGCGGTCTCGAATCGTTCGTCCAGGCGCTATCGCTCCTCGAAGCTCGTCCGGCGGTTCGCGTGCGCTACCAGCGGGAGGCATACGAAACCGTCACACCGCCGATCGTCCGGGTGACCTTCGATTTCGACCTCGCGTATTCCATCTCACACGGCTGGGGACACGCAGCCATCGAACCCGCCTGGCACCACGTACCGGTCGAAGGGGCCGTCGTCGAGATCAAGTTCAACGACGTGTTCCCCGCTTGGCTCGCCGACCTCGTGCATACTCTCGAGCTCAGACGCCAACCGATTCCCAAGTATGCGCTGGCCGTGTCCGACGCCGGCGCGCACCATGCGCGGTGGCTCGGAAGCGGGTCGGTGGGATTACCATTTCTTGCTTCAACACTGCCGCGAATTTCGTAATCACACCATGGAAACTTGGGAGAGGATTCTGGAAAGCTCCTTGCAAACGCCCTCGGGCGACCCCGCAGGAGAGGTCTTGCTCTGCCTCTTGTTGTGTCTGGTACTCGGGCAAGCGATCGCTTGGACCTATGCAGGCACCCACAGCGGTCTCTCGTATTCCCGTTCATTCACGCAGTCCCTCGTGTTGCTCACGATCATCGTCGGCCTCGTGATGTTGGTGATCGGCAACAACATCGTCACGGCGTTCGGACTGATCGGGGCTCTGGCGATCATTCGTTTCCGCAACGTTCTCAAGGATACTCGCGATACGGCGTTCGTTTTTCTCGCCCTAGTCGTCGGGATGGCCGTCGGCTCGGAGAAGTATCTGACCGCGATCTTGGGCACCGCCGGAATCGCAGTAGTGTGCCTGTACCTGCACTACACTGGATTCGGGTCCAGAGGCCGCTTCGACGGCCATCTGAGCCTCGTATTGGGGCGCATGGACGACGATTCGAGGCTCAAACAACTGATCGAGCGTTTTTGTAAGTCTTCTCAGCAGATCCTCGCACGCCCGGCGGTCGAGGGCGGTCACACGGAGCTCGTGTTGGCCGTCCGGTTACGCGATCGCGAGCGCGGGGGAGAGCTGCTCGAACAACTGCGGTCGATGCCGGGCGTGCATGACGCATCGCTCGTGTTGAGGGACGAACTTTACGAGTTGTAGGCCATGGCCGATCAAGACGCCGTTCGTACACCGTTGGGTCAGAGACTGCGCGATTGGAGCGGCACGCCCCTGACCGTCGCCGTCTGGATCGCCGCCGCCGTTGCGGCATCCGTGATGCTCATTGGAAGAGTCCGCCACGTGGCATATCCGGGCATTGCGCGTGGCGGCGTATTCGAAATCTCCTCGGCGACCACCGGGACGGTTCGGGATCTGCGCGTCCGCCTGTTCGAATCGGTCGATAGTGGGGACATCGTCGCGGACCTCGACCCTGCTCGAGTCGAAGCCGAGATCGCCACGGCTCGCGCCGAGCTCGCGCGTATCGAAGCGCAGCTCGACGCCGCTCGCCTGGCCATCGAGGGAGGCGCCAGCCCGACGGAAATCGATCGCCGCACGGAGCTACGGCGTTTCGCGGTCGATGTCGAGGACCGTCGCCTCGAGGAACTCTCACTTCTGGTGTCGATCGAAAGCGACCGCGTCATCGCACAGCGACTCGGTCTCGAACGCCGCCGCATCGAGGCGCTCGAGCGCGATGGTGTCGTTTCGGAGGCCGAACTCGACGACATCCGCCTGCGGCACGAAACGGTACTGCGCCGAATCGACGAGAACCGGCGCCTCCTGGCCCAGGTACGCCGTGAGCGCGATGCCGCGCAAGCACGACTCGAGCAGTTCTCACAGACTGCGTCGGCGGACGAGCTGAGGGACGCGTCGCTCGCCCCGTTGCGCGCCGAGATCGACACACAAAACGCACGCATCGCCGAGCTCCAGGTCGCGCGGCAGGCATTGGTATTGCGTTCGCCCGTGGACGGGCAGATCGCAAGCATCCTGGCGCGCCCGGGCCAAGCGGTCGTCGCCGGTCAGCCCGTGGTCCGTGTCGCCCAGCGCTTCGCCTCCGACATCATCGCCTATGCCCCGGACCGGGCACCGCGCATGCCTCGCGTTGGGCAGCCGGCGAAAGTCATCGCCCGCCGGGGCGGCCCGGCGCTGGAGTCCGTCGTACTGCGGGTGGGCCCTGCGATCGAGCCAATGCCGAATCGCTTGTGGCGCAACGCCGGCATCACCGAGTACGGCCGTCCGTTCCTCGTCGCCGCAGGCGCACCGCTTCGCCTCATCCCGGGCGAACTCGTGGACGTCCAGGTGGAAGCGGGAGCGGATTGAGGCACCCGCTGGACGCGGGATCTTTGCTCCGTTTCGTGTCGCCGGTGGGACCTCGCCGTTCGCAACGGATCGCAACCGCATCGCCTGAACACACGCGAGCACTTGCCGCACCCATACGCGCTCGCGGGGGCCACATTCAGGTACGGGGACCCGACGTGCGGCGTCGAGCCCCGATCGACGCACTCTCTCGCACTCGCCCGACCGCTCGAGGGAGGTCGCTCGGTCCACAGGTCGGCGGTGAAGTCGCGGAAAAACACCGCTACCATGGCGTGCTCGCACAGAGGCGGGCCGTTCCCGCTCAAGGTCGGATGGCATGACACGCAAATTCGCGCTCGGATCGAGACCTTCGGCAACGGCCGACTTCGAGCGCGATCTCAACGCGGAGCAACTAGCCGTCGCCACTGCCCCGGGAGGGCCGATGCTGGTGATCGCCGGGGCGGGCACGGGCAAGACCCGCGCCCTCACGTACCGGCTGGCGTGGCTCGTGGAGCGCGGAACCGAGCCGGAACGAATCCTGCTCGTAACCTTCACGAACCGTGCGGCAAGAGAAATGCTCGCCCGCGTGCAAGCCCTGGTACGCCGCGATACCGACCGCCTCTGGGGCGGCACCTTCCACCACGTCGCAAATCGAATCCTACGGGAACACGGCGAGCGAATCGGCGTGTCACGTGACTTCACGATCCTGGACCGGGAAGACGCAAAGGATTTGATCCGATCGTGCATCGTCGACGCCGGCGTCGACATCCAACAGCGACGTTTTCCAGCCAAAGCGGTTCTGGTCGCGATCTCGAGCTTCGTCCACAACACTCTCGATCCGCTCGAGACCGTTCTGGCTACGCGTTACCCGATGTTCGAGCGCGACGCCCCGCGGATCGCGTCGGTTCTGGAATTGTATGAAAAGCGCAAGCGAGAGCGCCAACTGCTCGACTACGACGATCTGCTCTCGCGCTGGCTCGAGCTGCTCGAAGAGCACGAGGACCTTCGTCGGCTGATCGCCGGCCGGTTCGAGCACGTGCTCGTCGACGAGTATCAGGACACGAACGCCATCCAGGGGCGCATCGTCGATCTGCTCGCGTGCGAGCACCGCAATCTATGCGTCGTTGGAGACGACTCTCAGTCGATCTACAGCTTTCGCGGTGCGAGCTTTCGCAACATTCTCGAGTTCAAGAACCGCTACCCGGACGCTCGCGAGTTTCGGCTCGAAACGAACTATCGCTCGTCGCCGGAAATCCTCGCCGTCGCCAACGCAAGTATTGCATGCAACCGCGCGCGGCTCCCAAAGAACCTTCGGGCCGTACGCCCGTCGTCGCTGAAGCCGGCCCTGGTCACGTGTAAAGACCACTACCAGCAATCTCAGTTCCTCGCCGAGTACATCCTCCACCTGCTCGACGAGGGCCGCGCCCTCGGAGACATAGCAATTCTCTATCGTAGCCATTGGCACGCGCTGGAAATCCAGCTCGAACTGAAGCGCCGCAACATTCCTTTTCAAGTGCGGGGCGGCCTGCGATTCTTCGAGCAGGCCCACATCAAAGACGTCCTTTGTTGGCTGCGCCTCGCCCACAACCCCCGGGACGAACTCGCGTGGGCTCGTGTCCTGCCGCTGCTCCCGCGGATCGGCGGCCGGCTTGCGAGGCGCGTTTGGCAGGTCGTCGCCGACAGTCCCGATCCTCTTGCAACCGCGCGGACGCGCCAAACCGAATCCCTCTTGCCCCAACCCGCGCGGTCTTCCTACGGGCGCTTTGCGCGCCTCCTGTCGGAGGTCGCGGCCCTAGAATCCCCGTCGGACATGATCGAACGAGTCGTTGCGGAGTTCTACGACGACTACCTCGTTTCGCACTACGACGGTGCAGCTCTGCGGCGCGAAGACTTGCGCGGGCTTGCCAACTTCGCCGCCCAATATGAATCGCTCGAAGCGTTTCTCGCCGACGTCGCACTCGCCGGGGAGTTCGCCGGAGAGACGGTCGTCACGGGCCCGGAGGAGCAGGAGTTTGTCGTGCTCTCGACCGTCCATCAGGCCAAGGGGCTCGAATGGCCGGTGGTACTGATTCCATGGCTCGCCGACGGCCGCTTTCCCACGGACCTAGCGATCAACACGCCCGAAGAAGAAGAGGAAGAACGGCGTGTGTTCCACGTCGCGGTGACGCGCGCCAAGGACGAACTGTACTTGGTCGTGCCCCAACTCTACCGCAACCGCTCTCGCGGTGTCGTCATGATGAAACCCAGCCGCTTTCTGACGGAGCTCCCCGACGGCCTCCTCGAGCCGCTCGTTCTCGAGTAACGTGCGCTCTTACGATCCCGTCGCAGCCGGATCTGACCACGTGCGTCGTGCCGCAAGCGCGGCGCCGATTCGTAGC
>CAZQYE010000068.1:3523-9557 GCA_964597375.1 uncultured Myxococcales bacterium | reverse complement strand
CCGGGGTACTCCCTCCGTCCTTCCAACGGCCGACGATGTCCCGGCCGATTGCGCGGCAGCGGTAGGTTAGAGCGCGCCGACAGCGGCTTCGACACCGACGGGCTTGCCGTCCGCGTCGGTCTGGTAACCGTACTCGATGATGCCGTAGCCTACGCGGTCGCCGAGCCGAAAGCGCGTGATCGCGTCGTTGACCTGGGTGGGGCCGATGCGCACCGGGCAGACGTCGATGACTTCCGCCGTGAGCTCGTGCCGCTGGCCTTTTTCGTTGACCAGCCAGAGCGAGGCGCCCGTCTGCACCGTACGATCCTCGTTCGTGTGAATGACTGCGCCGAGATCCTGCAGGCCCATCACGTCGCTTCCGTCCCAGAAGAATCCGACCTTGAACTGCGCCTCCGGCGTGAACCAGATCTGCACTGCATTGAGGCTGAGTCGTTCGTCGAACTCGCAGGACATGTACGTCCAGGTGCAGAGCTTCGTCCAGTCGCGTTCTCCGCCCCAGGAATGGTCGCGGTGGCCGAGGCAATCGACCTCGATGGGTTTGCCCGCGACCGTGATCGTCCCGCGCACGCGGGCCGACTGCTCGATGTGACGGGCAGCCTGGTCGACCGTGCTGCCCGGCGGCGGCGGATATTGATATACGGGACAGAAGGCGTTCCATTCCAGGTCCATCCCGTAATCGCCGCCGTCGTAGGTGAGCCGCCATTTGCGCAGCGGCTCGAGGCACTGGTAGGCGACCGGCCCGACGCGTAGATCGTCGATGTCGCCTTCGGGGAGCGGGCAATCGAGGTTCGTCGCGTTGTGAACGATGCGGCCCTCGTGCGAAATGAACATCCAAAGCGTCGCGCGTCCTTGGTTCGGCAAGATCCCGATGCGGGTGACCACACCGACCTTCGCCTCGGGATCGTAGATCGGGAACCAGTAGCTCTCGCTCCACAGAGGCAGCGAATCCGGCCCGGGAGTGTGCCGGCGGTCGTCTTGGGGGTCGATCATGTCCGTAGAACTGATCATCGTCGTTCTCCTGTCGTGAGGTTCATCCCTGCGAGATCTTCTTTAGCATCATCGGCTTGAGGAACATCGAGTCGCGAATCGTCTGGTTGATGAGGTGCTGGTGGATCGCGGCGCGGGCGCGATCGGCGGCGTCTCCTTCGATTCCCGAGTCGTACAGTGCGGCGATCAGGCTGTCGAGGACCTCGTTGGCACGCCGACAGAAGGCCGTCAGGTCGTCCGTCCCCTCACGTTCCTGAATGAGGTCCTTTGCTTGCTCGAGCGATTCGCCGAGAGCGCCCTCGCCGACGCCGTCGAGCGCCGCGGTGACCTCTCCGAGTGCACCGACGATGGAATCGATTTCGGCCGTGAGCAGCTCGCGCTTCCAGTCGAGCTTGGAACTCAGGTTGTTGAGCAGATCGAGGGAAGAGTAAAGCTGAGCGCGGGCCTGACCATCCGTCACGTGCGGTCCGACTTGCTCGTCGAGCGTTTGCACGATTCCGGCGAGCATTTCCTCGAGGTCGAGAACGTTCATTTTTCCGCACTCCGTTTCACGGCAACTGCAGGAGTCCCATTGCGTCGGCGATGATCGCGTTCATGCCGGCAAGCTGTTGATCGAAGAACCCCATGCGCATGTCCCTCGTCCGGCGGTCGTGCCATGCCTTGATGCCGGTGAGCATGATCGCTTCCATCTTCACACCGGAGAGGACCTCGTAGAACCGAACGCGCTGTTCGTCGATCTCAGCGCCTCCCGCTTCTTGGTACCACTGGTAGAGTTCTTCGCGCTTGAGCAGGTGCCCGGCCAATCCCGATTCGCCAGCCCAGATTCGCGATGTGCTCCAGGCGACGTCTTCCATCGGGTCGCCGAGATGCACCATCTCCCAGTCGAGAAATGCGACGATGTGATCGTCGCGCATGATGAAATTGCCGGTGCGGTAGTCCCCGTGAACGAGCGTGATGGGCGCGGCCGCCGGCAGGTGACGCCGCAACCATCCAAGTGCTTCGGTCATCATCGGCTGCGGCGCCAGGCGCGCACGCTCGATGTATCCCGCCCACACGTCGACTGCGCGTTCGGCGGCGTCGCGACCGTCGCGCGGAACACCGAGAAAGTCGAGCCCCTTGGCCTTCCAGTCGACCTGATGAATGGCGGCGAGCACGCGGGCGTAATCCCGTCCGATCGACTGGCGTTGCCGTTCGTCCGGGAAGGGAAGATTCCCCGCTTCGTCGGTCGTGGGCAAGGGCACGACTCCCTCGACCCACTCCATGACGTAAAACGGAGCTCCCAAAACGGCGGGGTCGGGCTCGTACCAAAATACCTTTGGCGCGACGACGGGTGTGTCCTCCACGGCCGCGAGGACCTTGAACTGGGGCTCGAGATCGTAGGGCTCGAGCAGGCCGGCGGGAGGCTCCTTGCGAATGACGTATCGCTCGCTCGTAGGGCGCCCGTCTTGTTGCCACTCGACGTCGAACGAGTAGGTTTCCAGCGAGAATCCCTCGGTGTGTTTCTTGATGTTGCGCACCGAAAGGCCCGGCCGATCGGGAAGGCGAGCGCGGAAAAACGCAGTCAATGCCCGTGCCAGCCCTTCGGCGTTCTGTCCGGAAGTCGTTTCAGCCAATGCCGGTCCCCGCGGTACGCAAGCACTGAAACTGCGGCGGAAACCACTATCTAGAGTCCCGGCACAGCCAACGCAACGCACCGGCGGCGGCGCCCCCAACTAGGGGAAACATCAGTATTTCCAGTGCATTCTCGGCCTGATTGCCCTTGCAAGACGGACCGCGAGGGTATACAAACAAACAAACGTTTGTTTGTCCCGGTCTCCCGAGGCCGTGGCGCGAGCCGGCGCCGCGGCCGACCGGCAGTGGTTCTTCCAGGGAGGGTTTCGAGATGACAGCGGCGACCCAACGGCGGCGGAAAAAGGGCGGCGAGGGCCCCGCGCACCAGCTCGCCATGGTCTTCGACCTGAACAAGTGCCTCGGCTGTCAAACCTGCTCCATCGCGTGCAAGACGCAGTGGACGCGCGAAGAGGGGATGGAGGCGATGTGGTGGACGGTCGTCAACACGATGCCGGGACGAGGCACGCCGCGGGACTGGGAGCACTCGGGCGGTGGGTTCCGGCTCGAGGGCAACGACCGGATTCCGCGACCGGGACGTCTGCCCACGCGTGAAGACTTCGGAGAGGCCTGGAAGTTCAACTACGACGAGGTCTTCTACGGAGGGAAGGGCCAGCGCGTGCACCTCCGCCCCGAAGGCAAGAAGCCTAAGTGGGGTCCGAACTGGGACGAGGACCAAGGGGCCGGCGAGTACCCCAACTGCTATTACTTCTACCTGCCGCGTATCTGCAACCACTGTACGCACCCGGCATGTCTCGATGCCTGCCCGCGCGGTGCGATCGAAAAACGAGAACAAGATGGGATCGTTCGCATCAACGAAGATCGTTGCCGCGGCTACCGCTTTTGTATGGAAGCGTGCCCGTACAAGCGCATTTACTTCAACGTCCAGCGCAAGATAGCGCAAAAGTGCATCTTCTGTTTCCCGCGACTCGAAAAGGGGGTTGCGCCGGCGTGCGCTCGGCAGTGTCCGGGCCGCCTGCGTTTCGTGGGATATCTCGACGACCCCAACGGTCCGATCTACAAGCTCGTCAAGCAGTGGAAGGTGGCGCTGCCGCTGCATCCGGAGTTCGGTACCGAACCCAACGTCTACTACGTACCGCCGATGGCGCCTCCGGCGATTGGGAAAGACGGGAACCCCGATCGCAGCCGCAGGCGGATTCCAATGGAGTACTTACGGGGGCTGTTCGGGCCAGGAGTCGATGCTGCGCTCGAAACGCTCGAAAGCGAGCTCGCACGGGTGCGCAGCGGCGGTGGCCGATCGGAAATTCTCGATACCCTGATCGTGTACCAGTGGCCGGAGCAAATCTTTCCGGATTTCACCCAGAATCCGGCGAAACTGCCGACCGTGTAAGACGGGCTTTTGACGACTGGCGGTGTGCGAGCTGGTGAGGGAGTGATGCCATGACGCGACAGATCAGCAGGCGAGCGTTCCTCAAGGAATCGGCGGCAGCAGCCGTGACCCTTTCCTTGATCCAACTTCGTTTCGGTGCGCCGAAGGCGGCACAGGCGGCATCTTCGTCGTCACGCAAGAAGGGCTACGGGAATTGGGAGGACGTTTATCGGGAGAAATGGACGTGGGATAAGGTCGTCAACTCCACGCACCACGTCGCCAACTGCGCTTCCGCATGTCCGTGGGTGCTGTACATCAAGGACGGCATCGTTTGGCGCGAGGAACAAAACGGAGTCCTCGACTCTCGCTCGCCCGACCTTCCCGACTACAACCCGCGCGGTTGCCAGAAAGGGGCGTGCTTCAGTCAGTTGATGTACGGACCGCACCGGCTGAAGTATCCGGTCAAACGAGTGGGGCCGCGCGGTTCGGGCAAGTGGAAGCGGATCACCTGGGACGAGGCATATGAGGAAATCACGAACAAGATGCTCGAGGTGATCCGTGAAGACGGTCCCGAATGCATCATTCACGAGAGTGGAACGGCCAACGCCGGGTACGGAGCGGCCACGTCCGGCGAGATGTCGTTCTTCGACTACCTCGGTGCCACCCAGCTCGACGGCTGGGCGACCGTCGGCGACATGCCCCTCGGTGTCATCCTGACGTGGGGCCTGTTCAACACGGACAGCACTGCCGACGACTACGTCCGCTCCGATCTGATCTTCATGTGGCTCGGAAACCCGTCCTATACCCGCATTCCCGAGGCCCATTTCTTCTGGGAAGCCCGTTACCGGGGCGCGAAGGTCGTGAGCATCGCTCCCGATTACAACGCCTCGACGATGCACGCGGACCAGTGGATCAACTTGCGCGTCGGTACCGATGCCGCCCTGGCCCTCAGCATGGCCAAGGTCATCATCGATGAAGGGTTGTACAAGGCCGACTACGTCAAAGAACAGACCGACCTGCCGATCCTCGTTCGCGACGACACGCGGAAGTTCTTGCGGGCTTCCGACATGGAAAAGCGCGGCAAGGACAACGTGTTTTACTTGTGGGACTCGAAGACCGGTAAGGCGGTTCGAGCGCCCGGGAGCGAGGGCTTGGGGCGGAGCACGACCTTGGCGCTCGGCAAGCTCGATCCGGCGCTCGAGGGTAGCTTCGAGGTGACGCTGGCCGATGGCTCCAAAGTGCGCGTACGTCCCGTGTTCGAGCTCCTCAAGCAACGGCTTGCCGACTATACGCCTGAGAAAGCCGAGAAGATCACGGGCGTGGGGGCGGACACGATTCGCGAGCTTGCCCGGGAAACGGCGCGCGCCAAAGCCGTCAACATGTACTCCTCGTGGGGCTCGATGAAGCACTACCACAGCGACTTGTTCCAGCGCGGTATCATTTTGCTCCTCGCTCTTACGGGAAACGTCGGTTACCGCGGGACCGGGCTGAAGATCGGTGCGTGGTACATGCTGAGCAGCATCGAGTCGGCGGTAAGCGGCGTGAAACCGACCTGGTATCAGCGCCTGCTGTTGATGCTCTTCAAGCCGACCGTCCGCGAGTACATCAAGTACTTCCGCGAGTACGAAAAAGACAAGATGTACGTGCCCGCGCTGATGTTCCTCTACCACCACGGCGGGCTGAGCGAGGTCGTCGACAACCCCGCCTACCACGATCCTCGGCCCGGCAAGCCGCTACCGGACGCCGTGCGCGAGGCGGTGGACAAGAATCAGATTCCGCTCTTCCCGCGGCGCGAAAAGCAGCCGCGGCTGCTGATTCATACACGGGTGAACCCGCTGCGGCGGTGGCCGGCGCCTCAGGTGGTCGAGAAGAACCTATGGCCGAAGTGCGACCTGATCGTCGGTGTGAACCTCAAGATGTCGGCCACGGCGCTCAAGTCCGACATCGTTCTACCCGCAGCCGGTTACTACGAACGGCGTGGGATCAAGTACGCCCAGAGCTACGTTCCCTACTACATGGTCGGGGAACAGGGCGTCGAACCGGTGGGGGAATCACGCACGGAGTGGAAGATCTGGGGCGATGTCGCTCGTATTCTTCAGGAAAAAGCGC
>CAZQYE010000068.1:0-3423 GCA_964597375.1 uncultured Myxococcales bacterium | reverse complement strand
TGCCAGTGGTTCGTGCAGCACAAGCAGCCGTGGCCGACACTGACCGGCCGGATGCAGTTTTACATCGACCATCCGTGGTTCCTCGAAGCCGGCGAAGAACTCCCCGTTCACAAGGAGCCACCTCCTGCGGGTGGTAATTACCCGCTGCGAATGACCGGTGGGCACACGCGCTGGTCGATCCACTCCACGTGGCGCGACGAGCCGCACATGCTGCAAATGCAGCGCGGCGAGCCGTCGCTCTACATGAGCAGCGCGGACGCGGCCAAGCGCGGTGTGCGGGACAACGACCGGGTGCGTGTCTACAACGACGTTGGATCCTGCGAGATGCTCGTCAAGATAAGCCCCGCCGTGCAGCCGGGCCAGCTCATCATCTACCACGCGTGGGAGCCGCACCAGTTCAAGGACTGGAAGAGCAATCAGCAACCGGTGCCCTCCCCATGGAAGGCTCTGCACATGACCGAGTACGGCCAACTGCACTACCGGTTCCTATTCGCCGGGCCCCATCACACCCCGCGGGGCACGACCGTAGAGGTTGAACGAGTATGAGCGCCTCACTGGTGCTGAGTCGGCGGCAGTTTCTACGAGCGACCGGAATCGCGGCGCTCGGGCTTTCTCTGGGACGCCTGACGCCATCGGGGCGCGATGCTCTCGCAGCCTCTACGTCTCCGCCTGCGTACGGCGATTGGCGCGACGTGTACCGGCAGCGGTGGCGCTGGGACCGAATCGCCAAGGGCACGCACCACGTCAACTGCTGGTACCAGCGGGGGTGCAACTGGAACGTCTACGTCAAAGACGGCTTGGTCTTGCGCGAGGAGCAAGCCGGGATCTACCCGCAGACGAACGCCGACGTACCGGATTTCAATCCGCGCGGCTGCCAGAAAGGCGCGTGCTACAGCGCGCGCATGCACGATCCCGCGCGTGTGACGCATCCGCTCAAGCGCGTCGGTCCGCGGGGCCGGGGCCGCTGGAAGCGCGTGACGTGGGATGAGGCGCTCGACGACATCGCCGACCGGATGATCGACGTGATCGTTCGCGACGGCCCGGGCTCGCTGTACTGGGACTTCGGTACTTCGTTTACCAACGGCGGCCACGGTGTAGGCGTCGTGCGCAACAACTTCGTACTCGACAGCATCATGCTCGACGCAAACGCCGAGATCGGCGACCACCATCCCGGCGCCGCGGTCACGACCGGCAAGATCTGCTATGCGAGCTCGGCCGACGACTGGTTCTATTCCGACTTGATCTTGATCTGGGGAGGAAATCCTCTCTATACGCAGATTCCCAACGCTCATTTCTTCACCGAAGCCCGGTACAACGGAACGCGGGTGGTGACGATCGCGCCCGACTACAGCGCGTCCTCGATTCACTCGGACCTGTGGGTGCCGGTGGAGATGGGAACGGACGCCGCGCTAGCCCTGTCCGTCGCGCACCTCATCATCGAGGAAAACCGCTACGACGCCGACTTCGTTCGCGAGCAGACGGATCTTCCGCTGCTCGTTCGGAAGGATACTGGATTGTACCTGCGCGAGAGCGACTTCAAGAAGGGCGGCGCGGAAGACGTATTCTATATTTACGACGAGGCCTCCGACCGCGTCGAACCGGCTCCCAAGCGGTCGCTCGATCTCGGCGGCCGCCGGCCGGCGCTCGAAGGCGAGTTCAGCGTTCGCGTATCCGGTGGCGAGGTGACCGTCGAGCCGGTGTTCGCACACTTGCGCAGGCACTTGCGCGAGTACACGCCCGAACATGCATCCCGGATTACGGGTACCGACCCCAAGCTGATCCGGCGGCTGGCCTCTCTGATTGCCGGGGCGCGCGCGGCGACGATCATGACCGAGTCGAACTTCTCCAAGTACTATCACGGAATGGAGATGGAGAGGTCGCAGATCTTGGTCCTCGCCCTGTGCGGGCATTTCGGCAAGAAGGGCTCCGGAATGAACGCCTTCCCGTGGCTTACGGTCGAGGCACCCGAGGCCGCCGGGGTTGCTCCGTCGATGCCGCTAAAGCTCGGGATGATCGCCCTCGGCGTCGAGAGCGCGCCGGCGATCATCAAGGCCAAGGCCGAAGGCAAGACGTGGGAGATGTTCCTCGTCGAGCAGGCACGCAAAGAGTACGCTCGCGGAGGGTTCGTTCCCTCGCCTCTGTTCTTCCACCGCTATGGAATGAGCGAGCGTACCGGAAGTGCCAAGCGCTGGGATCCGAGCCTACCGAGGGAAGCGGAAGAGTACCTCGAGGAGGCGCTCGAGAAAGGCTGGCAGATGATTCCCGACACCGAGCCGAAGATCTTCATGTCGGTCGGAGGGAACTTCCTGCGGCGCGTGCGCGGCTACCCGGAACTGATCAAGAATTTCATCCCGCGGCTCGACCTGCTGGTGAACGTCGACTGGCGCATGAGCAGTACCGGCCTCTACAGTGACTACATCCTACCGGTCACCGCGTGGTACGAGCGCAACGACATTACGTGGGCCACGCCCCACGCGCCTTTCTCTCAGGTCACCACGCGGGCGGCGACTCCGCTCGGGGAGGCCAAGTCGGACTGGGAGATCCACTGCCTGTTCATGAAACACATTCAAAAGCGGGCGAAGCAGCGGGGCATCAAGACGTTCCGCGACCGGTCGGGGAAAGAACGCCGGCTCGATCAGGTCTACGACCGCATGACCTACGGGGGGCGCTATACGGAAGAAAACGGCGAAGACTTTCTGCGGGCGCTTCTCGAGGTGAACACGAACCTCGGCGGTGTGACTTGGGATGAGCTCAAGGAAAAAGGCTTCGCCCGCTTCACGGCGCTCGGGAACAGTCCGGTGAACATCGGAAACGCGACCGATATCGAGCCGGATCAAACGATCACGGCGAACGTCTGGCACGTCCGGGACAAGTATCCGTGGCCGACGCTGACCCGGCGGATGCAGTTCTTCATCGACCATCCGTTCTACCGCGAGCTAGGTGAGATGCTCCCGGTACACAAGGACAACCCGGCGATCGGCGGGAATTATCCGCTCAAGATGACGGGCGGCCACACCCGCTGGTCGATCCACGCTTCTTGGCGTGACACGCCGCTGCTGCTGCGGCTGCAGCGGGGACGCCCGGTAGCGTTTCTCAGCCCGCAGGACGCCGCGGCCCGGGGCATCGAGGACGGGGACTTGGTCCGAGCGCACAACGATCTAGGCAGTTTCGAAATCGAGGCGAAAGTCTCGGCGGCGATGCGCCCCGGCCAGGTCGCAGTGTATCATGCTTGGGAACCCCACCAGTTCCGCAGGCGCCGCTCGCACCAATCGGTCGTGGCGACACCGCTCAACCCGATCCAGTTTGCAGGAGGGTACTATCACCTGCAGCCGCTGATGATCATGGGCGAGCCCGGCATGAACGACCGCGGAACGCGGATCGAAATCGAGCCCATTCGCCGCCGCAGGGCCTGACCGGCCCTAT
>CAZQYE010000067.1:0-9679 GCA_964597375.1 uncultured Myxococcales bacterium | reverse complement strand
TCGCACCTGCCATGGCGATCAGCATCCGCCCGCCCGACTCGATCAGCTGGTAGTATGCCTCGGCCGCGTCGGCGAGCGCCGCTGCATTGAAATGACGAAAATGGTGCCGGATGAAGGCCGCGATCCCTTTTTCGTTCATTCTCTTCTGCCCGTACCTCCCCTGTCCGAATCGGCCCGATGGCGCGGCCGGCCAACTGCCGGCACGAGGCGGCAAGACGCGCTTCGCTCGGCCGGTTCGGGCGCGCTCGATCAAATGCCGAGCTTGGCGAGCGTGTCCGCGATCCGCCCCAGCGCCTCGACCAAGCGCGGATGCGAGGACTCAAATGCCCGGCTCGCCTCCGTCAGCCGCTCAACGAGGGAACGTTCCTGCGAGGATTTCTCCTCGTTGCTCGCCTCGGCGCCGCCTTCGAGCAGCTCGTCGATCTCGGCAGCGATGGCGCGAAGCTGCTCGCGTGCATCCTCGTCGAGCTTCTCGCTGCGCGCTAGTTCTTCGCGCAGGCGGCCTACCAGAGTTCGGAGTTCGCGTTCAGGCATGTCGCTGGTATCCCCCGCTCACCGGGCGCCGGGTCTCTTGGTAGCACCGGCGGCGCGTTCACGAAAATCCCGGTTGCCGGGGGCCCCGCCGGTTGCGCCACGCGGGAGCCGCGCCGGCGGCTCGTGACCGCAGGCACATATCCGAATCGATGACACCCAATGGCCCGCACGGCGCGGACCAATCCGGCCGCTGGCGCGTTCCGTCCATGTACGAACGAGCTGCATGCGGCGTGCCCGCGGCGGAGTCGCACGAGTTGGAGGCGGCGGAGCCGCTGACCCGCCCACAGCGGCTCCCGGGTTTCCACCGATCAAATGCGACGGACGTGGCCGCCGCGCCGCGGGTCCCCGGCCGCCTCTCCCGTAGGCGACGCAACGTGTACGCCTCCGAAGTACACATCTCGCACCTTCCAGCGGTTTACGGGCCAGCGGCGCTCGAGTGCTGCGAGCGCCCGCTTGGAAAACCCCGGCTCGGCCTGCACGCAGACCCCGTCCCAATGAAGTCGCGGCGCCTGGACGGCCTCTTCGAGCGGCATCGAAAAGTCGAGCACAGCGGAGAGCACCTGCAAGAGCGCCGTGCGAATGCGCTTGCTCCCGCCGCTACCGGCCACGAGCACGGTCCGCTGGTCCTCCGTGACCACCGTCGGCGACATCATCGACGACACGCGCTTGCCGGCCGGCGCCGCGTGGAACCCCTCGGGGTGAAGGTCGTCCTCTCCCATCATGTTGTTGAGCATGATCCCGGTACCGGGCGCGAAGTACCCCGATCCCTCTCCGTTCGAGGTCGTCATCGACGCGACATTCCCGTCGCCGTCGCAAACGCTGACGTGCGTGGTACCGCCGGTCGCCGTTCGAATGCGCTCGCACGCCGCCGCACGCTCGGCGGTCCCAAGCCCGGCCGGACCGGCGACGCCGGCCTCGCGCAAACGATCGGTCTCTTGCATGACCGCCACCATGCGCGTGGCGTGTTCGGGCGAGTTCGGGCCTTGGGCAGCCGCGTCGAACGACCCGAGAAGCTCGAGCGCAAGGAGCAGCAGACCGCCGCCGAACGAAGGCGGGGGATTGGTCAGCACCGTGTAGCCGCGGTAGTCGGCCGCCAGCGGATCGCGCTCGATCACGCGGTAGGAACGTAGGTCGTCTTCGGTGAGCAGCCCGCCGCCGCTTTGCATGTCGGCGACGATGCGCTCGGCCACCTCACCTGCGTACAGCGCTTCGGGGCCGTGCTCGGGAAGCGCCGTGAGAAAGGCCGCCAGGTCCGGGTTCCGGTAGAGGTCCCCGGCTCCCAGGTAGCGCCCACTGGGCTCGAACAGCGCTCGCCCGCTCTCCTCGAGCGTCATGATCGGACGCAGCAGGTCGAGAAAGTAGGCCTGCTGCTCGGTGAGCCGCACTCCCTCGCGGGCAAGGCGAATCGCCGGTGCAACGACCTGAGACAGACGCAGCGCCCCCATGCGCTCATGCACGTGGACCAGACCGGCGAGCGTGCCGGGTAGCGCGACGGATCCCCGTCCGACGTTGAAGACCTGCTCGGAGCCTGGAAATTTGACCGTCACCGGAAGAAAGTGCGGCTCTAGAGAGTCGGTGTGCGCTCCCAGCCCCGGCGTGTCGACGAAGAAATCGAAGAGAACCGAGCGGCCATCGTTCGTCCTGGCAAGCAAGAAGCCACCGCCGCCTAGGCTCGTCAGAGCCGGCTCGGCGACGGCCGAGGCAAAGCCAGCCGCGACGGCGGCGTCGAACGCATTGCCACCGGCGGCAAGCATGTCGCAGGCCGCCGCCGTCACCTCGGCGTGGCCGGCGGCGACGACCCCCTTCACGCTTTTCGAAGCTCCATCATGACGCGTGCCCGATCAGGCCGCCCCCGGCACAGTCCTGCGCGCTCGGACGCGTTTCAGCGCTGGCGTTCCTCCTCAGCAATCGCATCGTCTCGGCGGCACGCTCGCACGCGATCGAACCCCTTCACGGATGCTCGACCACACCGATCACGCCGCAGGCCAGACGCCGCCCCGCCGCCCCGGTGGGCTGGCTCGACAGATCGTCCTCGCCGGCGTGAACGATCACTGCCCTGCCGACGACCGAGTTCTCGCCGCTCAGTGCCACCACCTTGTCGACCCGGTCGTAGTGCGCATTGGTCGCTTCGTCGGCTTCGAGGTTGCCGAGGTCACCGACGTGGCGCTTGGCAGCGTCGGCATCCGGCGCACCGTGCGGCGTTCCCGCCGGGTTGAAGTGACCGCCGGCCGACTTCCCGTCGGGAGAACCGCAGTCGCCGTTCGTGTGAATGTGGAACCCGTGTTTGCCCGGTGGCAGGCCGTACACGTCGGCCACGATCCGCACTCCGCCGTCGACGCGCGTAAACTGCACGCGCCCATGCACCGCGCTGCCGGCCGTGCCGCTAAGGTTCGCGACCGCATCGGCACGGGCATCGCCGGCTCGAGTACCAGCCGCACAGGCAAACAACAGCGCTGTGGCAAAGGTGAGAGAAAACGTCACCAGCAAGAATCGTTTCATGGTCTTGGGCCTCCTCCGTCGTGTTCGGTTCGGGCAGGTACGCACTGCCGCTTGGCCGGATTGCGCTACTGGCGGCGTTCGCTCGCATCCGTGCTCATCGCTCGAGGGCCGGCCGGTACCGCGTTACCGCTCTCACCATACTGCACGGACGCGCGCGAGCAAGCATTGTCTGGGGCACGGACAAAGCGCACCTTGCCTCCGGCGGCCGAACGCGGAAACTAGTGTCTTGGCCCAGAAGTTCGCTGAACGTATCGGCGAGTCATCACTGTTCCCGGCAAGGCGCAACGACGAGGAAGTTCGGGAGTATTTCGAGGAAGAGCAACGCAGCCAGGAACAACGCGGGCCGCCGGCATATGTAGGGAATTTCTGGGACGGGACACTTGGGGGAATTGCGAGAGCTCCGGGGGCTCTCGCCGGGCGAGGCGCATCGATGACGGCAGGACGAACGGAAAACGAACGCGCGCGGGCCCGCCGCATTGCGGCGGCGCTGGCGGCGGTCGAGGCGTTCATGGAGTCCGAGCGCGCCTCGACGGCGACCAGCGCAGCAGCACCCACGGTCACATCGCCGTGGCTCCTGGCCGGCCGGCTCGGCCAGATGCACGACCGGATCGCGATTGCGCGCCGCCTGGCACGGTGACGGAGCGGCAACTGAAAGGATCGACCTGAATGGCCAAGCAAACCGATCGGAAAAAGTCGCGGCGCCCACTCGGCATCATGGACACTACCTTGCGCGACGGGCACCAGAGCCTCCTGGCGACCCGCCTGCGCACCGAAGACATGCTGCCCATCTGCGAAAAGCTCGACCAGGCCGGTTTCGCGGCGATGGAGGTCTGGGGCGGCGCGACGTTCGACGCCACCACCCGGTTTCTCGCCGAGGATCCCTGGGAGCGCCTGGCAACGCTTCGCCGCGCTCTGCCCAACACCAAGCTGCAGATGCTGCTTCGCGGCCAGAACCTCGTCGGCTATCGCCACTATGCAGACGACGTCGTCGAGGCCTTCGTCGAGAAAGCCGCCGAGACCGGCATCGACGTCTTTCGCGTGTTCGACGCGCTCAACGATGAGCGCAACATGGAGACGAGCTTTCGCGCGATCAAGAAGACGGGAAAGCACATCCAAGGAGCGATTTGCTTCAGCCTGACCGAGCAGCGCATGGGCGGGCCGATCTACAATGTCGACTACTACGTCGGCAAAGCCCGCACGCTGGCCGACATGGGTGCCGACTCGCTGTGCATCAAGGACATGGCCGGCATGCTGGCGCCGCTCGACGCTTACGAGCTGGTCCGCGCAATCAAGGAAGCCGTCGACCTGCCGCTCCAACTTCACACGCACTACACCTCGGGCATGGGGTCGATGACCTACCTGAAGGCCGCCGAAGCGGGCATCGACATCGTCGACTGTGCCCTGTCGCCGCTCGCACTTCGGACGAGCCAACCGGCCGTCGAGCCGCTGATCGTCGCGCTCGCAGGTACCGAGCGCGACCCCGGCATTGCGCTCGAGCCCTTACTCGAATGCGGGGCGCACCTCGAGAAGATCGGACCCAAGTACAAGCACCTGCTAAACACCACCCGCATGGCATCGATCGATGCCGGCGTGCTTGCCCACCAGATTCCAGGCGGCATGATGTCGAACCTCATCAACCAACTCCGGGAGGCCAAGGCACTCGACCGTCTCGATGAGGTGCTCGAGGAGCTGCCGCGCACGCGCGTCGATCTCGGCTACCCGCCGCTCGTCACGCCGTCGAGTCAGATCGTGGGAACGCAGGCCGTGATGAACGTCCTCTTCGGTCGCTACGAGCGCGTCACGGAACCGGTCAAGGATTACGTCGCCGGGCTGTACGGCCGTCCCCCGGGAAACGTCGACCCGGAAGTGCAAAAGCGCTGCCTTGAAGGCTACAAGTACAGCGAACCGATCTCCTGCCGGCCCGCCGACCTGCTCGAGCCCGAACTCGACAAGGCGCGCGAGGCAATCAAGGACCTAAGCGACGATCCACGGGACGTGCTCACGTACGCGCTGTATCCGACGACGGGGCTGAAGTTCCTGCGCTGGAAGCACGGCGTCGAAGAGCCGCCCCCCGAGGTAAAGCCGCGCACGCTCGCCGACGTCGCGCGCGAAGACGAGCTGGTCGAAAAGGCCCGCAAGGGACTGCTCGTCGAACCCCCATCGAAGCAAGCCCCGCCGAAGTCGCCGGCGGCACGCACGTTCAACGTGTTCGTCGACGGCGAATACTTCCAGGTCGACGTCGATCCGGCCGGTGGCGCCGCCGTCGCCGCGCCGGCGCCCTCGGCAACTATGGCTGCAACCCCGGCAACACCGGCCCCAGCCGCCTCACCGCCTCCTCAGGCCTCTCCCGCTCCGGCGGCACCAGCGGCGGCCGACGGTGCTGCCGTGGTCGCTCCGATGCCCGGAGTGATCATCGAATACCGTGTGTCCGTGGGAGACGAGGTCTCGCCCGGCCAGGTCCTGCTGATTCTGGAAGCCATGAAAATGCAAAACGAAATCTGCGCCGACCGGGCCGGCACGGTGCGCTCGATTCCCCACGCCGCTGGCGACGAGGTAGACAAGGACGAGCCGCTCGTCGTGCTGGGCTAGGCGCGGCCCCGCCAAGCCGCAAATAATCCCTTGACATTGCCCCAGGAGGGGGGGCATCGTTGAAGTCCAAGGATTTGATGGAACTATAAGCGAGTGAGGGCGGCCGCCCCGCTCCGGGAAGTCATGGGGGGTAAGTCATGACGAAGAAACGAACGATTTCGGTGCTGGCCATTCTGGCGGCTGCAGCGTTCGTGCTCGCACTTGCGGCGAGACCCGCTCTGGCACAGGACGGCGACTGCGACGGCGTTCCCGATGTCACGGACAACTGTCCGGCGAAGTTCAATCCGGCGCAGGGTGACATCGATCAGGACGGACTTGGAAACCGCTGCGATCCGGACAAAGACGGCGATCTCATCGCGAACGACGCGGACAACTGCCCGCGTGTGGGCAACGCCGATCAAGCCGAGAGCGACGGTGACGGCGTCGGGGATGCGTGTGACGAGTGCGCCGATACGGAGGCCGGCGGAATCGTCAACGGTCGCGGGTGCACGATCGACCAGCTCTGCCCGTGTGACGGTCCGGAGCCGGACCTGGCGTGGAAGAAGCACAACCGCTACGTCCGGTGCGTCAAGAAGAAGGCCATCAAGTTTGCGCGCAAGAAACTCATCACCAAAGACGATGCGAAACAGCTCATCCGCGACGCTCGTGATACGACGTGCGGCAAGCCCAAGCCCGGCCCCGGGGACAACGACGGCGACGGTGTGCCCGACGAGGTCGACAACTGCCCGTCCGATCCCAACCCGTCGCAGAAGAACACCGACGGCGACCAGTTCGGAAACGCTTGCGACTCGGACAAGGACAACGACGGGATCCTCAATCCCGACGACAACTGCAAAGTCGTCGACAACGTCGACCAGACGGATACCGACGGCGACGGCGTGGGCGATGCCTGCGATACCTGCCCGGACACGGAGCAGGGCGCGCTCGTCAACCGGCACGGTTGCAGCATCGACCAGCAGTGCCCGTGTGAAGTCGACGATGAAGGCCAGCCGTGGAAGAACCACGGCAAGTACGTCCGCTGCGTGGTCGACGTGGTCAAGGATCTGCGCCACAAACACTTGATCGACCGCGAGCAGGGCAAGCTGATCAAGGACGCCGCCAAGGCATCCGAGTGCGGCGAGCGTGAGGTGCCCTGCAACTAGGCCTTGCCTCGAGCGCTTCAGTCGACAAGAAAGCCCCGCTCCGCCACCGGCGAAGCGGGGCTTTCTTTCTGACGAGTGTGCGCCCCCGCCTGCAAGATGCTCTTTCCAGCGGCCACGGCGGAACGGAATCCTCCATAAGACGCACCGGCCCGAGGTTGTCTACCGGCCGCCTCTCGACCATTCTTACGGCGTGAGCTCGAGGGCGCTTGGACACGACGGCCGCTCTTTCCAGGCGCGCCTGGTCGCCACGTTCCTCGAGCGCGCGGGAGCACCCCCGGTCCGCGTGACGCTCTGGTCCGGAGAAACCGTCGGGTGCGCGGAGCAAGATGCGATCGCCTCGATTCGCGTGCGGAGCCGCTCGGCCCTCTGCAAGCTTCTCGTCGATCCCGATCTTCAATTCGGCCGGTGCTACGTGCGCGGCGACCTCGAGGTCGACGGCCCGCTTGCCGATCTGCTGGCGGCAGCATATAGCGGGGCTTCGAGTCACACGTCCTGGCGCCTACGGCTCAGTCAGCTTCTCGGGCTTTACCACCGGGCGATCGGCGCCGAGCGGGCCCGTCGCAACGCACGCTACCACTACGAAGTCGGCGAGGAGTTCTACCGGCTGTGGCTCGACCCGACGCTCACCTATTCCTGCGCGTATTTTCCAAGCGAGGATACGACGCTCGAACAGGCCCAGATCGCCAAGCTCGATCTGGTTTGCCGCAAGCTCGGGCTGGAGGCTGGGCAGCACGTAATCGAAGCCGGCTCGGGCTGGGGATCACTCGCCCTCTACATGGCTGAGAACTACGGGGTCCGAGTGACGGCGTACAACACCGCGTCGGCGCAGGTCGCCTACGCGCGCCGGCTTGCGGCCGAACGCGGACTGTCCGATCGCGTCACCTTCGTCGGCGCCGACTACCGTGAGATCCGCGGGCGCTGCGACCGCTTCGTCGCGGTCGGCATGCTCGAGCACGTTGGGCGCAAACACTATCGCCTGCTCGGCGAGATCATCGCACGGAGCCTCGAACCGCATGGCCGCGGCCTATTGCACACCATCGGCCGGGGGCGGCCACGGCCGATGAATCCATGGATCCGCGAGGCAATCTTTCCCGGCGGGCACGCGCCTTCGGTCAGCGAGATCATGGCCGTTCTCGAACCGAACGATCTCACGGTATGCGATCTGGAAAACCTACGCCCGCACTACGCACGAACACTGGAGTGCTGGCTCGAGCGCTTCGAGGCCGTCGCCGAGCAAGTCGAGAAGCGCTACGGAAGTGAGTTCACGCGAATGTGGCGCCTTTATCTCGCGGGGGCGATTGCTTCGTTTCGAACCGGCTGGCTCGATCTCTACCAGGTCGTGTTCGTGCCGAGCAGGACCGCCATACCACGTTCTTACCGCCCGGCGTAGATCCAAGGACGCTCATCCCTGCGGTCCCGCCGGTATTCCATCCGAACGATTCATGGACAGTCGTGATGGCACTCCGGAATGCAGGCGGGGTCGCGCCCGGCGCAGCCGTGATTCAGCCGAGCTGTGAGCCGGCGAGCAGCAAACGGTTGGCGCGCTCTCAAGGTGCGATGATGTCAGGCATCACGGGTGCCTGCAGGCACTCCGGAATGCAGCCGGCGCGTCGCCAGCCCAATTGCGTCCGGTCGCGAGCCACGCCAGGCCCCCCACCGCGGTACCGATCACCGCACCGGTGACCGAGTTCCAGAACATTCAAGTGGGACCGCAACCGGGCGTGGCGAGCAGGAAGAAGCCCGGGGGAACCATCATGAGAAGGCCACACATCGGCCCGCGCAGGTACCAGCGTCGCGGCCACAGGGTAATCCCGACCAGCAGGCCGATGAGCAGCCGCGAAACATAGAACGTCCAGACTGCCATATGGCCGTTGATGAAGAACCGATCGAACTTCGCCGGAATCGGGCCGTGCAGCAGCACTGGGATCCAGCCGAGCACCAGGCCGAGCAGCGCGCACAGCAGCGGGTACGGCAGGCCGGCGATCCTAGCGGCAAGGCTCTGGAGAAATGGTCGTTCCGTGCTCACTCCTCAGACACATCCCGGCGAAGGGCTGCATCGGTGGCTCGTGCCGGCCTCCTCGGTCTGCCGCGCCGGACCCGCCGCAGCAGCGGCCAACGACGGGCGCCGCTCCTCGCCCTTCGCTCCATTGTATACGCAACGAGGTCTTCCAGCTCCAAATGCGGAGAACGAGGCCGTGCGGCTCCGAACGCGGCGAACGAGGCCGTCCAGCTCCGAACGCGGCGAACGAGGCCGTCCGCTCCGAACCCGTCGAGCGTGGTCCGCAGTTGCTCCCGTAGCCGCTGTTTTGAACTCCGCACCCGTGCGATACAAGAGCCTGCATGCTCACGCGAATCGATCGCATTCAAGCCGTGGTCGGCGACCGGCAGCGCGCTGCCGACTGCTACGCCCGCCTTCTGGGGGCACAAGTCTTGTGTGAAGATCGCCTAGGAGTCCTCGGCGCCGCCCGCACGACGCTCGCCCTCGGCTCGAGCCGCGTGGAGCTGCTCGAGCCCGACGGAAGTGGAGCAGTGGCGGATTTCATGACCGAGCGCGGTCCGGGCCTGTTCGCGGCTGGGGCGGCCGCAAGCGATGTCGATGCCGCCGCCGCTCACTTCGAGCGCCTCGGAATCGGTGCCGAGCGTGAAGGGGAACAACTTTTCCTGTCGCCCGAGGCCCTCGGAATCGCCGGCTTGCGCGTCGTGGTAAGCCAGGAAGAAGAGGACCCGAGCGGACCAGGTCCAGTGGATTTTCTATACGAGGTCACACACCTCACCGCCGATGCAGCGACTTCGGCCCGAGCGATCGCGCGCTGCTTCGGATTGCGCGAAGAGTTATTTGCCCCCATTGAGTCCGATCAGTACGGCTACGCAGGCACGCTGACCCTGTTCGATCCCGACCGGCTCGATCGGCTCGA
>CAZQYE010000066.1:0-9767 GCA_964597375.1 uncultured Myxococcales bacterium | reverse complement strand
CTGGCCGACGACCTCGGCATGGACACGATCAGCCTGGGGGCGGTCCTGAGCTTTACGATGGAGCTGCAGGAGCGCGGCATGATCGACGCCGGGGTGCGCTTTGGTGATCCCTCGGGCGTGGCCGATCTGATCAAGGATATCGGCCACCGTCGCGGCATCGGCGACGACCTCGCCAACGGCGTCAAGCGGATGAGCGAGAAATACGGGGGGCGCGAGTTCGCGATGCACGTCAAGGGACTCGAGATGTCGGCGTACGATCCGCGCGGCTCCTTCGCGCAGGGGGTCGAGTACGCTACGACGAACCGCGGCGGGGATCACGTGCAGGGCGCCTCGATGTATCTCGAGAGCGTCGGGCCGTTCACGATCAACCCGCGCAACCTCAAGCTCAAGGCGGACCTGCCGGTGATTCAGCAGAACCTTGCGTGCGCGATCAACTCGATGGTGCTGTGTATCTTCACGACGTACGGCATCATTCCCAAGGCGATCCACGAAATGGATCCGAAGTCGCTCAAGTATCGCCTTGCGATCGCCGCCTTCGAGAACAGCGGTCCGCTGTTCCGCATGATCATGGGGGTGAAGGGCAAGCCACTGATGTGGTTCGAGAAGTGGCTGTCGCTGATCACCGGCATGCCGATGTCGTCGGGGCACATTCAGGAAATCGGCGCCCGCATATTCAACCTCGAGCGCATGTTCAATCTGCGCGAGGGCAAGACGGCCAAGGAAGACACGCTGCCGCCACGCATGCTCTACGAACCGCTGTTCAAGGATGCGACGACCGGCCACCCGCTCGGCGAGCTCCTGCCCCGCTACTACAAGCTCAGGGGCTGGGGGCCCGACGGGGTGCCCAAGCCGAAGACGCTCGAGCGTCTGGGCGTTCGCGTCTGAAGGCCGGTTGCCGGAAGGAGGGAAGACGATGCGCGTGACAGTCGAGCCGACGTATCAAATGGGAAAGGTCCTCGGTGTGGATTCGTTCGACGTCGAGGACGTCGAGACGGTCGCCGACGTAGTCGAAAAAGCGCGTCAGAAAGTAGGCCCTGAGTTCGACAAGCTCACCCGGGTCGCCGCGATCGCCGTCAACGGCGTGCTCATCAACTACAAGCAGGGACTCAAGACGCGGCTGTCCGACGGCGATGTCGTAGCGTTCGTCAAGTCGGCGGCCGGCGGGTGATGCGGGCGGCGCTTGCGCTCGCTACGCTGCTCGCGGTCCTGGCGGGATGCGCTCCCGAGCCGCCGCACCTGCGCCTGGCTACGACGACGAGTACCGACAACTCGGGACTGCTCGACTACCTGTTGCCGGCATTCGAAAAAGAGTGCGCGTGCCGAGTCGATGTGATCGCCGTAGGGACCGGCAAGGCCCTGCGGCTTGGAATGAACGGCGACGTCGACGTCGTGTTGGTGCACGACCGCAAACGGGAGGAGGAGTTCGTCCGCGACGGCTTCGGCCTGCTGCGACGGACGGTGATGGTCAATGATTTCGTTCTCCTCGGGCCGCCGGACGATCCGGCGAACGTGAGAGGGGCCGCCGGACTCGCCGACGCAATGCGACGCATCGCTGCGGCCGAGGCTCCGTTTCTAAGCCGCGGCGACGAGTCGGGGACCCACGCCCGCGAACGCAGTTTGTGGGCGCTTGCGCGCGTGGAGCCGAAAGGGGACTGGTACCGCGAGACCGGCCTCGGCATGGGAGCGACCTTGCAGATTGCCAGCGAGACGCGAGGCTATACGCTGAGCGATCGCGGAACCTACGTCTACATGCGCGACCGGCTCGAGCTCGAAATCGTGCTCGAAGGGGACGCCCGGCTCGACAATCCCTACGGCGTGATCCCCGTGCGCAGCAAAGAGCCGGAAGCCGAAGGTGCCCGGCTCGCACTGCGCTTCGCGGATTGGATCGTGAGCCCGCCGGCTCAGCGTTTGATCGGTGCGTACCGCCGCTCGGGCGTAACCTTGTTCCGGCCCGCGGCCGGCCGGACGCAAAACGCAGCATCGGGAGGCACGCTGTGACCGCGCTTCTGAGCGGCGAGACGGCGGCGATCTGCCTCACCAGCGTGAAGACGTCGGCGCTGGCGATCTCGGTGGCCTCGGTAACGGGTATTCCGCTGGCGCTGTGGACTTCGAGCCGCGAGTTCGCGGGCAAGTCGCTGCTCGTAACCGTGTTCAACACGCTCACGGCGCTGCCCTCGGTGTTCGTCGGCGTGCTGCTCTATACGCTGCTGTCGCGCTCGGGGCCGCTTGGCGGGCTCGGCATCTTGTATACGTGGCCGGCGATGAGCCTCGGCCAGACTCTTCTTGCGTTTCCCCTCATCGTGTCGCTCACGCTGGCGGCGCTCGGCCGCACGGACGTTCGCCTGCGTAAGGAGCTGACGGTCCTTGGACTGCCGGCGTGGCAAAGCGGATGGATCTTGATCAAAGAGGCGCGCTTTGGGGTGCTCGCTGCCGTAGTCGCGGCGTTCGGCCGAATCTTCACCGAGGTTGGATCGGCCTTGATGCTCGGCGGGAACATCCGTCATGCGACGCGCACGATGACGACGGCGATTGCGATGGAAACGTCCAAGGGCGAGTTCGAGCTCGGCCTCGGTCTTGGGTTTTTGCTGCTCGCCGTAGCGCTGGCGATCAACATCGGATTTCACCGGCTGCAGGAGGCTGCGGGATCGTGATCTATCGAGTACGCCGGCTGGTACACGCCTACGACGGGCGCAAGGTCCTCGGACCGACGAGCTTCTCGGTGGCCGAGGGCACGTGCTTCGCCGTGGTCGGTCCCAATGGGTCCGGCAAGACTACGCTGGCCGAGATTCTGGTCGGTCTGCTCGCCCCGACCTCGGGCGAACTGTGGCTTTGCGGGCAGCGAATGCGCCTGCCGCTCGAGAGGCGCTTGCGACGCCGCGTCGGATACGTCGCGCAGCAGCCGTTCGCGCTTCCCGGTACGGTGGCCGACAATCTACTGCTTGCCGCGCGGACGCACGTGCGCGGCGCGGCGGCGACCGAACTAGTCCGCGAAGTGACGGGCGCGCTCGAAATCGCGAGCCTGCTCGACCGTCCCGAACGCAAGCTCAGCGTCGGCCAGCTTCGAATGGTGTCGATGGCTCGGGCGCTGGTGCGGCGGGCTCCGATTTTGGTTCTCGACGAGCCGTTCGCCTTCGTCGACCAGCGCTACGCCGCTGCCATCGAGCGCGCACTTGCCCGCCACCGGGCCGAAGGTGGAACGATCGTCGTCACGAGCCCGCTGGCAGCCGACGTCGCCGGCTGGGCCACCGAGATTCTCGACCTTGGTGCCGCTGCTACGCCTCGGTCTTTGTCTCGCCTGCGGCCGGTCGGCTGAAGCGGACTTTCGCGCATGCCCCGGCAGGCTCGTTCGAACGAAACGGTGGTTGCGTGCCTGGCCGCGGTGACCCTGTTCGTGTGGACGGGGTGCCGGCCCGTTTCGATTGCTCCTCGGGCTGCGGCCGAGGGCAAGGCGCGCTCCGGGGGGAACGTTGCGGCGGCTTTGGTGTTTCACCGGATCGAGGCGACGATCGATCCCGCTGAGCACCGCATCGACCTGCGCGACGAGATTTCGTTTCCGGCTCCCAAGCGGCGGCGCCGTCTTTCGTTCGCTCTAGCGGGCGGGCTCGACGTCGAGTCGCTGGATCCGGCCTACGAGGTTTCTGAAGTCGGCGATGGGACGAGGGGCGCGCGAACTTCGGGATCCCCAGGCGAGTCGGTGCTGCGCGCTTGGATGCTGAGTCCGCGAGGTGGCTCGTGGACAGGACGGGTCTCGGTCCCACTGAGAATTCGAGGCGTCGTACACGAGCCACCGCAAGTCGAAGAGGGGGAGTACGCGCGCGCGTTTTCGCGGACGCCCGGCATCATCGATTCCGCCGGCGTCTACTTGTCGGGCGCGAGTCACTGGCTGCCCCAACTCGAACTCGGACCGTTTGCATTCGAAATCGGCGTAACGGTGCCGTCCGACTGGCACGTGATCTGCCAAGGCCGGCGCTTGTCGGTGGCGAAGGAAGGCGACCGGCGCAGGATCGTCTGGCGCTCAGATGCGCCGATGCAGGAGGTCTATCTCGCTGGCGGGCCGCTCGTCGAGTACCGGCGCTCGGGTGAGGGACTCACTCTGTACGTGTTCTTGCACCGGGCCGACGAAGCACTCGCCGCGCGCTATCTCGACGCGGCAGCGTCCTACCTGGCGATGTATTCGCAGCTCCTCGGCCCGTACCCGTATCCGAAGTTCGCCTTGGTTGAGAACTTCTGGGAGACGGGCTACGGCATGCCGTCGTTCACGTTGCTCGGTCCCCGGGTGATCCGGCTACCGTTCATCCTGCACTCCTCGTATCCGCACGAGATCCTTCACAACTGGTGGGGAAACTCCGTCTACGTCGAGGAGAGCGGTGGGAACTGGAGCGAGGGACTGACGGCGTACTTGGCCGACCACCTGGTCAAAGAAGGACGCGGCCAAGGAGCCGAGTACCGCCGCGACACGCTAGCGCGCTACCGCAGCTACGTCCGCGAGAACGAGGACTTTCCGCTTACCGAGTTCCGCGAGCGCCACTCGCCGGCGACCGAGGCGGTCGGTTACGGCAAGTCGCTGATGCTCTGGCACATGCTTCGCCGCCGGCTCGGCGACGAAGCATTCGTTGCCGGACTGCGCCGGCTCTACGAGCGCGGGAGGTTCCGCCGTGTTTCCTTCGGTGACATTGCCGAAATCTTCTCGGAAGTGTCGAATCGAGATCTCCGCCCGCTGTTCGCACAGTGGACGCGGCGTACGGGCGCGCCCGAGTTTGCTCTGCAGTGCCGCCGCCTGTCGCCGAGCCGAGTGCGCGTGCGGATCGAGCAAATACAAAACGGTGCCCCGTTCCGCTTGCGCGTTCCCGTCGCGCTTACGGTCGAGGGCAAAGCGGAGGCCCAAGTCGTCGACGTCTTGGTCGACCATAGAGTCGTCGAACGGGAGATCGATACTCGGGGGCCGGCCCTGCGCGCCGATCTCGATCCCGAATATGACGTGTTCCGGCGCCTCGCGGACGGGGAAGTGCCGCCCACCGTGGCCGACTTGTTCGGGAGCGCGCGGGTGACGTTCGTGTTGCCGGCGGGAGACCGGCTGGATGAGTGGAGAAAGCTGGGCGAGCAGTGGGGCAGGCAGGCACGGGAGGGAGCGCGGATCGTTGGCGAGGACGAGCTGACGGCTTTGCCGCGTGACGGCGCGGTGTGGATTTTCGGCGCGGGCAACCGGTGGGGACGATCTTTGGCCGCCTGGCTCGAGCCTCGCGGCGTGTGGATCCAAGGCGGCGCGGCAACGATCGGTGGCAAACCTTTTCCTCTCGGCGAGAACAGTTTCGTGGTCGTCGGCGGCGGTCCAACGGGCGAGCCGATCGCTTGGCTCGGAGGCGGGCCGCCGGCCGCCTTGCAGCATTTGGCGAGAAAGCTGCCACACTACGGGCGCTACTCGTACCTCGTGTTTCAGGGCGATGCCGCCGACAACGTTGCCAAGGGCCGCTGGGAGGCCGTGGGGTCTCCGCTCAGCCGGCCGTGCATCGAAGGAGTGGGCCGGGCGGCGACCGAGCTACCCGAGCGCGGAGTGCTTCCTGCCCGCCGGCCGCTGGCGCGACCAAAAAGCGTATTCGATGCGAGCCGGATGCTCGAGCACGTTCGCTTTCTGGCGGCCGACGAGCTCGAAGGGCGCGGCGTCGGAACCAGCGGTCTCGACCGAGCCGCCGATTACATTGCGGCCGCGTTTCGTGCGACCGGCCTCGAGCCGGGAGGAGCAGGCGGATCCTACTTCGACGAGTGGACGGAGGAGGGCGGGCCCGGCGGCCACAGCGTGCGCCTTCGAAACGTCGTCGGCGTGTTGCCGGGAGCCAATCGGAAGTGGAGCAGTCAGTCGGTCGTCGTCGGCGCCCACTACGACCACCTCGGTCGCGGCTGGCCGCAAGCACGAGCCGGCCGTGCCGGCGAGGTTCACAACGGAGCCGACGACAACGCCTCGGGCGTGGCCGTCCTGCTCGAGCTCGCCCGGTTCTTTGCCGCCAGGGGGCGGCCCGAGCGGACGATCGTGTTCGTTGCCTTTTCGGGGGAGGAGTGGGGCCGCAAGGGATCGCGCCGTTATGTCGAGACGATGACGCGCTGGCCGGCCAAGGACGTCCTGGCCATGGTGAACCTCGATACCGTCGGCCGGCTCGGCGACGGCCCGTTGCTCGTCCTCGGGACCAGCAGCGCGCGCGAGTGGCCGCACATCGTGATGGGCGTGCAGTACACGATCGGGGTAGCGGCCCGCGCGGTGCCGAGCGATCCGGGTGGGAGCGACCATACTTCGTTCCGCGAGCTTGGGATTCCGGCGGTGCAGCTCTTTACCGGCGCCCACGAGGACTACCACCTGCCATCCGACGACGTCGAGAAGATCGACGGCGACGGACTTTCCAAGGTAGCCTCGTTCGCTGCCGAGATGCTCGCCTACTTGGCCTCGCGGGAGGAGCGGTTGACCGTGGCATCGGCTCCTGCAAGCGCCGCAGGCGGCGGCGCGCACGGGCCGGCGGCCGGTGGACCGTCGAGAAAGCGCCGCGCCGGTCTTGGGACGCTGCCCGATTACACGTACGGCGGGCCCGGCGTTCGCGTTGCCGACGTGACCCCCGGCTCACCCGCGGCGCACGCGGGAATCCTTGCGGGGGATGTCGTGGTTGCGCTCGGCGGAAAAGCCGTGCCCGATCTGCGGGCCTTTGCTGCCGTGCTGGCCGAGCACGAACCGGGCGAGCGCGTGAGCGTGACGCTTGAGCGCGGCGGCCGGCGCATGCACGTGGACGCCGTGCTGGAGGCTCGTTAGTTTAGGATTCTCCGACCCGCCGTGCGCGGCCACGGCAACGCCGAACCGTTTGTCCAATGGATGTGCGGTATTGCGGTAGCCTCGGCGGTGAACGCTTCGGGAAATTGCTCGATTGCGAAGGGGATGCGCCTGCGGGGATTCGCGGTTGCGAGGCTGGGGATGGCTGGCGGTTTTCGCTAGCGTGGATTGTGTCCGCGCGACTGGTTGAGGAGTCATGATGTTTACCGAGCATTACAGTCACGGCCTCGTCTTTCGTCCGAATGGGAGAAGGGGTGCGAGTAGGCAATTGGCGACATTGGTCATTGCGCTGGCGTTGGTGGCGCCCGGCTGCCGCAGCGAGAACGCGCCGCCTGCGGCGCACAGCGAGCGAACTGCCCGTGAGGTGCCGGCGCACGAGCGCACGCCGATCCAGCGCAGCGACGAGCCGCATCTGAGGAACATCCGCCAGCTTACGTTCGGCGGCCAGAACGCAGAAGCCTACTGGAGCGTGGACGGAAGCGAGCTGATCTTTCAGTCCACCCGCGGCGATCTCGAGTGCGATCAGATTTTTCGCATGCGGGCCGACGGTTCGGGCGTTCGGATGGTCTCGACGGGCAAAGGCCGCACGACCTGCTCGTACATCCAGATCGACGGCAGCATCATTTACTCATCGACGCACGGGCACGATCCCGGTTGCCTGTGGGAGCCCGACCGCAGTCAGGGGTACGTGTGGCCCGTCTATCCGGAAATGGACATTTGGCGGGCCGAGGCCGACGGTTCCAATCCGCGCGTTCTGTTTGCGTCGCCGGGTTACGATGCCGAGGCGACCGTGTGCCCGCGTGACGGTCGGATCGTGTTTACTTCGTCGAAGGACGGCGATCTCGATCTGTACATCATGGATCGCGACGGCCGCAACGTCCGCCGCTTTACGAACACGCCGGGCTATGACGGTGGCGCTTTCTTCTCTCCGGATTGCAGCAAGATCGTCTGGCGCGCTTCGCGTCCGCAAGGAAAAGAGCTCGAAGAGTACCGCAGGCTGCTCGCGCGCCATCTCGTCAAGCCCGGACGGATGGAGATCTTCGTTGCCGATGCGGATGGCTCCAACGTCAGGCAGGTCACGAACAACGGCGCCGCGAACTTCGCCCCGTACATGCACCCGGACAACGATCGCATCTTGTTCGTCAGCAACAAGAACGATCCCCGTGGCCGCAACTTCGACATTTTCTTGATCCACGCCGACGGCAGCGGCGAAGAGCAGATCACGTTCAACCCGACGTTCGACGGCTTTCCCATGTGGACGCACGACGGCAAGCGGTTGGTGTTCGCTTCGAACCGCCACAACACCGTTCCCGGCGAGACGAACGTCTTCGTCGCCGACTGGGTGGACTAAAGCGGCGGGGAAAGGCCGGCCTCAGCCGAGGCTCTCGAGAAACGCCTGCACCCGAGTGCGCATTTGCCCGATGCCGCTTTGCGTGAGGTATTCGCGCTCGAGAACGAGCAGGGGAATGCCGCGCTCTTCGCGCAGGGATCGCGCGAGCATCTTCGTCTCACCGGCCCACAAGTCGCAAAACTTGAGCCGCTCGCACACCACGGCGTCGACCCGATGGCGCTCGACGGCCGAAAGAATGTCGTCGAGCCGAGTCTGGTAATCGGCCACCATACGAGGGCAGGGGACGTGGTCGAGGAGCCGCCGCGCGATCGCTTCGAGCGGGTCGCCGTCCTCGTCGGCGAGCACGGAGAACGTCTTGCTGCAGCAGCACAGGGCGTCGGCTACGATCGACGCGCCGAGATCCTCGAACACTTCGACGTAGCTCGGGTCGTCGAGGATTCCGCCGACCAGCATCAATCGTGGTCCCTGCGGACCGGCGCCATTGCCGCCGGGTGCGGTCTCCGCGCCGGCACTCGAGCGTTCGATCGCATCGAGACGTTCTTCGAGCGCCTCGTTGAACAGGGCGCGAGGCACGCTGGCCGAGGCCACCGCAAAGGCGAGCAAGTCACTGCCCGAAAGCCGGTCTGGACGGCTCGATCGCAGCTCGGCGGCGCGGGCGAGGAGCCGGCGCGTGCGGTTGTGCAGGGCGATCGCCTCGCGGAGGTCCTCGTTCGAGATGGATACGCCGAATGCTCCCTCGAGCGCCGTCTTCATCGCCTCGAGCTGCGCGACGAGCCGGCCGAGCGCGTCTTCGCCGCGCACGTGCGGTACGTCGAGGTAAAGCGGCAAGGGCACTACGTTCTTGGTGTGCAAGATGTCGTAGATCCGGCGTATGTGATCGCAACTGTTGGTGACGACGACCGCGTCGAGGAACTCTAGATCTCCGGCCAAGAGCCGGTCGAGCGTATGGCGGACGAACGAGCAGTTCACCGACCCGAGAAACGCGTCGGCACGGGCGGTCGACTCGCTGCCGCTGCCGCGCATTCGGATTGCTAGCGCGCCTGCCGCAGTGAGCAGCTCCTCGGGGGCGTGCGAGCAGAAGTACCCCGCGACCGGGCGGCCTTCCTTTTTCCAGTCCGCGACGAACGGATTGTCGATGCCGCCGGTGAGTGCACGAAAATCCAAGTCGCTGCTCATCGGTTCACCCCATTACCGTGGAGAAGAATTGTTCGAGGCCGCCGCGAATCGAGTCGGCGGGGCGGGTGCGCGAGTCCATCCAGTCGAGATCGAACGCGCACAGAGGGATGCCCCGTTCGCGGCAGACTTCGCGCAGGAGGCTCAACCAACCCCACACGTGTTTGCACCCGACAGGACTCGGAAAGACGACGCAGTCGGCCCGGAAGTCCTGGTAGTCCCGCAGGAACTGTTCGGTCAGACGGGCGGCGTGGACGCGCAGGCGTCCCATCGTCGTCTCCAGGCTGCGCCGCGCGATCCCGAGCAACATGGTATCGACGTCGCGCGTGTCGATCGGGTCCTGACGCAGAAAGCTCGACAGCATGTCCGTGATGACGACCGCGCCGAACGACTCTTCGAGCCACGTCGAAAGGTCGAAGTCGAAGGTGATGGGCA